>JAITMH010000192.1 GCA_031277445.1 Burkholderiales bacterium | reverse complement strand
CCACGGTGGTCGATTACGGCGGTGATGCCGGTATTGTTGGCGCGCAGCATCGGACGAGCGGTTTCGAGCGCACGCATCGTGGCAATCCGGTGGTGTTGCCAGGCCGCCATGGAGCGGTCGTACCAGGCGTCGTTGGTAAAGTTTGCAAGCAGTGTCGCCTGTCGTGCGCTCCGGATTTGTTCGGTGCCAAATACATCTTCAAAGCAAATGGTGATCGCCACTTTTTCACCCGCCACTGAAAACGGCGGTTGATCGGCCTCGCCTTCGCTCTGTCCTGCCAGCGGCATGGCGATCAGCGCGTTCATCAATGGCGCAACGATGCTTTCAAAAGGAATTTTTTCGCCGAACGGAACGAGGTGGCGTTTACGATAGATGTTGAGCGGCGAATGTCCCAGACTGAGAACGCTGTTGAAGTATTCGTCGCGGCCACTGGTGTTGACGCGGCGCGTAAACATGCCGACAAGAAAATCTGCTTGCCGTTCGATACCCAACTCGGTAAACGCGGTGATTTCTTCTTCCGGCACCTGGTCGGCAAAATCGGGAAATGCGCTCTCCGGCAAAACCACCAAACGTCCCCGGCTCGCTTCGGCAAGTCGGCGATAACGCGCATACGTTTCTTCGATAAACGCCGGATCGAATTTGATGTCTTGCGCGATGTTGCCCTGAATCAACGATACCGGCAGCGGTTCGCCTGCCGGTTCGCTCCATTCGACGCTACTCAAGATTTGTCCGGTTATCAGTAACAGTAACGCTACGGTCGCGCCGAGATATTTTTTTTGTGAGCGCGTGCGCCAAGCCCACACCATTTGCACAAGCGCCGCGCCCAACGCCACGCACACGACGCTTGCCAGATACACGCCGCCGACCGGAATATATCCCGCCAACGGGCTGGGCAGCGCTTGCGTGTAGCCCATCGACAACCAGGGCAGTCCCGAAAAAAGGTGTGCGCGCAACAATTCGGACAATCCCCACAGCGCCGGAATCGCAAGCAACCGCGCACCTCCGGTGAAGAATCGCACGGCGAGATAGCCGACCAGCGCCGGATAAAGCGCCATGTAAGCGATCAGCAACGCCATGAGCAGTACGGCGACCCATGTTGCCATTCCGCCAAATGTTGTCAACGCGATATAAATCCAGTGAATGCCGCCGCCGAACAATCCGAGGCCGTAAGCAAATCCCAATACGAACGCAGCACGCGGAGCATCAAGACGTTGCCACAATGCGATCAGTCCGGCCAGCGACGCAATCGGCAACAGCGGCATCAAATAAACAAGCCAGCCGGACAATACTTCGGCAGGAAGAAAGGCCGGAACCGTCAACACGCCGAGCAGCAGCGCAACACCACAGCTATAATGCGTTTTCATCGGTTAGTTTGCGAAAAAAGGGGGCATCATGGTTTGATTTGGTCACCCTAAAAAGTATCAGCTCTACCTTTCCGGCCTTCCGGTTTTTTAAACAATTCATCAATAACTGGATCGATTTTTTCTTTCGTTCCAGCCCATTTCGTTAGCGCAAGACCACCTTTACCTACGAGCTGATATTCGGCCTCTGCAATCTTCTTTCCCTCTTTTTCTATTTTTATCTCAGCATAACTTAAATAAGGCTTAAAATCCCAAGAACGCAGTGCCGTATATGTCAATATAAATTCGCAGTTAGCGCCCGCTTCTTTTGAAAAAACTTCCGTTGTTACACCATGACGAGCAAACCCTTCTTGTAAAACTTGAACAAAATCAGAAACCTTTACATCAGGATTTTCACGTATGCATGCATGCTTCATTCCAATATTCGGGTCAACTTGTGTGACCTGGATAGAGGTGCAAGAGGAAATTACAGGCAAGAGCGCGACAATAAGGATTTTTCTAAGCATAACGTCTCCAAAGAGTTATTACGTTAAGTAAATTTAATTCTCACAGTTAAAAAGCAAAAATCTTCCAGAAATTAATCCTGGGTTCCTTTCACCTTCCTTTTTCAACGCCAACTCTGGTCACTTGCAAGGTATGCAACCGTCGACTGTCAACACGCGTTACCCGAAAGCGAAAACTGCCAAGCGTTATGGCCTCGCCGCGTTTTGGAAACCGGCTCAGCGCATGCAGCACAAGACCGCCAACGGTATCGACTTCTTCGTCGGAAAACGTCGTGCCGAACTGTTCGTTGAAGTCGGCGATTTCGGTATGCGCCTTGACGCGGTAACTGCCGTCTTCCTGTGCAATGATGTTGGTTTCGGCGTCGTCGAAATCGTACTCGTCTTCAATGTCGCCGACAATTTGTTCGAGCACGTCTTCAATGGTCACCAGTCCCGACACGCCGCCATATTCATCGACAACAATGGCGATGTGGTTGCGGTTGGCGCGAAATTCGCGCAGCAACACGTTGAGGGCTTTGCTTTCCGGAACGAACACCACCGGTCGCAGCGTGTCGCGCAAATCAAACGTTTCGGGATTGGCGTAATAATTGAGCAGTTCCTTCGCAAGCAAAATGCCCACCACGTCATCTTTGCTCTCGCCGATGACCGGAAAACGCGAATGCCGCGTTTCGATCACGAACGGGATGAATGATTCGGGATCGTCTGCAATATCAAGGCAATCCATTTGTGCGCGTGGAATCATGATGTCGCGCACGCTGCGTTCGGAAACATCGAGAACGCCCTCGATCATTGACAACGCATCGGCATCGAGCAGTTTGCGTTCAAATGCACCGCGCAACAACTCTTGCAAATCCTCTTGCAATTCCTGGCGGTTTTCGGGTTCGTGAAAAAGAAACGCGGAAATGCGTTCCTTCAAAGTCGGTTTGTGAGGATGAGATGAAGGGCGTTTAGGCTCTGGGTCCATGGAAAAAGCCGGGGTCATTCCCGGAAAGTGTCGGAATAGGGATCAGGATACCCTAAATGAGCGAGAATTGCAGTCTCACGAGCTTCCATTTTTCGCGCTTCGCGGTCGTTTTCATGGTCGTATCCCTGTAAATGCAACAAACCGTGTACAACCAGATGCGCACAATGGGCGCGCCAGGGCTTGCGTTGCGCCTTGGCTTCGCGCAACAAAACGGGCATGCACAACACGATGTCACCCGCGATGTTTCCTGTACGGCCTGAAGCGCCTTGCCCATAAGTGAATGTCAACACATTGGTTGCATCGTCTTTGCCGCGAAAATCACGATTCAATGAACGGCTTTCTTGCGCATCAACAAAACGCAGGGTCACTTCGACATTGCGTTTCAGCGCCGCCAGCGCCCAGCGTCGCAATGTCGCACGCACCGGAATGGGATGTCTGGACGCCTGTTGAACGCACAGCGTCAATGTTGGTTGTGATTTCATGGGCGCGACGCTTTCGTTGATGCGCGGCGCGTTTGTCGGCGCTCTGCGACGCCGCCACTTTGCTCGTATCCGGCGTACGCTTCAACGATGCGTTGCACGACCGGATGACGCACCACGTCAACGCTGGTGAAATACGAAAAAATGATACCGGAAACCTTGCGTAAAATTATTTCGGCTTCGATCAACCCCGAACGCTGACCTCCCGGCAAATCAATCTGCGTAATATCGCCGGTCACCACCACTTTCGCGCCGAAGCCGACGCGTGTCAAAAACATCTTCATCTGTTCCGGCGTTGTGTTTTGCGCCTCGTCGAGAATGATGAAAGCGCCGTTCAATGTTCGCCCGCGCATGTACGCCAACGGCGCAATTTCAATCGTCTGCCGTTCAAGCAAACGCAGCGTTTTATCAAAGCCGAGCAAATCGTAAAGCGCATCGTATAATGGCCGCAAATACGGATCGACTTTTTGCGCCAGATCGCCCGGTAAAAATCCCAAGCGTTCGCCCGCCTCTACCGCCGGTCGCACCAGCACGATACGTTGCACCGCATCGCGTTCGAGCGCATCGACCGCCATCGCCACCGCCAGATATGTTTTGCCGGTACCGGCAGGGCCGATGCCGAAAGTGATGTCGTGCGCCGCAATCGCGTCGAGATAAGCTTGCTGATTTGGCGTGCGCGCTTTCAACGTCGTTTTGCGTGTGTGCAAACGTGTCACCGCAGTCGGCGGCGACGCCACCGCGCCATCCGCTTTCTCCACTGCATTTTCCACCGCTGTTTCCACTGCATTTTCCACCACCACCAGTTGCACTTCTTCCAGACTCAACGATTTTTTAGCTTGCGCATACAAGATTTGCAAAACCGATGCCGCACGTTCGGTATCGCCCGCCGCGCCACGAATACGAAACGTTCCGTGGCGGTGTTGAAGCGTCACCCGAAGCGCCGTCTCAATTTCCCGCAGATGCGATTCCATCGGCCCGCACAAATATTGCAGCCTTTTTCCCGTTGTCGGCAGTTCAATGCAACGCTCCGAAGCAGCCGTTTCTTCCTTCCCTTTTCTGTTCATGGTTTCCTTTCCCGCCGTTTTCACACAGCGCGATTTCTCAAGGCGTTGTTCGCGCCATCGGCGCTTGCAGCGCCTGCGTCAACAACACCCTTATTTCTTCCAGATGCGCGATGGTTTCCGGCGCCACTTTTTTCTGCGTCCGCGCCTGCCGTTTTTCAATCTCCGCTTTGAGTTGTCCCGCTTCCAGGCGAAGCAATGCGCGGGCATCGGCTGGATACGTCGGCGACACAGCCAGCAACGACGAAGCCATTCGGCGGGCGTGTTCGCGCTGCAAGTTGCGACGCACCAGCGGAATGTCGCCGCTGTCTTTCAGTTCGCTCCAAATCGCTTGCCGCAACGTCGCGTGCAATTCGCCGAGCGTCAACACATCATCACCCGTCGCGCTCTTCGCCAGATTGTTCAGCAAGCG
>JAITMH010000164.1 GCA_031277445.1 Burkholderiales bacterium | reverse complement strand
CTCGAAGACGATGCCGCGCAAGGGGATGCTTTAACTTCATTGCTGGGACAATCCGGTCATGAGGTTCATCTGTTTGCTCGCGGCGATGATGTGATGCGTGTGCTGCGCCGTGAGCTTTTCGATCTGGCGTTGCTCGACTGGCGAACGCCGGGAGCTTCCGGGCGCGAAGTGTTGACCTGGATCCGCGGGCAGTTGCTGGAACCGTTGCCGGTCATCTTTGTGTCGCAACAGGACAGCGAAGCCGATATCGTCGATGCGTTGACCGCTGGTGCCGATGATTATCTGACCAAACCGATCCGACCGGCTGAATTGATGGCGCGTATCGCAGCCGTCATGCGACGACGCGCCAACTCCGATTTCTCGCAGCAACCCGTATTGCGCGTCGGCGCCTTGACGCTTGATCGTAACGCCCGAGCGGTAACGATCAGCGGTGCCTCGGTTGACCTGACCCAAAAAGAATTTGAGCTTGCCTGGTATTTGTTTCGCCACCTCGGACAACTGGTGCCGCGTGTTCAAGCATTGCAAGCTGTCTGGGGGATTTCTGAATCGGTCAGTTCACGAACGCTGGATACCCACATCAGCCGCTTACGCCGCAAACTCAAATTGACGCCTGAGCACGGTTTTTGCTTAATCTCTATTTATGGTTACGGCTACCGTGTTGAAATGGTTGAACCGGAAAATTCCGCTACTACATGATTGATCTTCGTCTCCCAGCCGCGCTTTTCCTCAGCGTTTTTGCGCTGACGCTGCATGCCGCCGAGTCGGCAGGAGAGCGCGTTCATGCTGCCGCCGATATTATTGAATACACCGTGCAACCGGGCGACACCATCAGCGGTCTTTCCGAACGCTATCTCGGTGGTCGCGCCCGCTGGGGCGCCATCACGAAGCTCAACCCCGGACTCGATATTCACAAACTGCGTCCGGGACAAACGCTGTACCTGCCTGAAAATCGCATCCGGTCGGTCAGCAAACCCGCCAAGGTTCTGAAAGTCAACGGGCAGGCGCAAAGCGACGGCATCGACTTGCAGGAAGGGCAACAACTGAACGCCGGAGTGATTATTGATGTTGCCGCCGACAGCTTCGTCACCTTGCAATTGGACGACGGCAGTATTCTGGTCATCGAACCCAACACACGAGCGCGTCTTGATGAGTTGCGCCAGCTATCGACCGGTTCCAAACGCTCGTCGGTACATATCGACCATGGCCGGATCAATGTCAAAACGTCTCCGCAAGCCCCGGGGGCACGCTTTGAAATTTCGACGCCCAGCGCGACCACCGCCGTACGCGGCACCCAGTTCCGGGTCGGCGAGAGTGGCGGTCAAACAACCGTAACGGTCGTCGAAGTGGATGAGGGTCGTGTCCTCGTTGTTGCGCCGGAAACAGACGCGAGCAAGAGCGTCATCGTCCCCGCCGGTAGCGGCAGCATCGTCACCGCCGGTCAGGCGCCCAGCGCGCCGATGCCTTTGCTGCCCGCGCCGGACCTGAGTACATTGCCTGAACAACATACGCAAACCATTCTGGAAATCGTTTTCCCGCCCGTCGCCAGCGCCGCAGCTTACCGCGTTACGGTGGCGCGTGACACTTCGTTCAACGATGTCGTCGCTACCAGCGAAAATACGTTGCCGCAACTCAAAGTCGCCGACTTGCCCGATGGCAGATATTATCTTCGCGCACGCGCCATTTCCACCGAGGGTCTGCACGGCCTTGAAGCCCACAACGCTTTTCTGCTGCACGCCCGCCCCGAACCGCCGTTTGCGTCATCGCCCGTCCTCGACAAACGTGTCCCCACCGGGTCGGCCACGCTCATGTGGGCAACGCCGGAAAACGCTGTTTCTTACGACATCCTTATCTCCCGTGACGGACAACCGTTGCCGCGTATCGAGCGCCATCCGGAGCCGTCGTACACGCTGGAAACCGTTCCCGGCCAATACCTCTGGCAACTGGCCTCCCGTGACGCAGAAGGCCGTCTGGGTCCGCTCGGTCAACAAAGCGCTTTCACCGTCGTCGAACCGCCCAGCGGCCCGGCCGCACAAGCCCTCCTTTCCGAAGGCAGCGACGTTTTGACGCTGGCCTGGGCTGGCGCCCCCGATCAAACGTACCACTGGCAACTCGCCACAGACAGTGACTTCTCGTCCATCAAGAAAGAAGGCGGTTCCGAAAAACCCAGCATTGAACTTCCGATGCTGGAAGCAGGCACGTATTTTGTCCGGGTGCGCGCCACAACCAGCGACGGCATTGAAGGCTCATACAGCAATGGCCAGAAATTTGTCGTCCCCGAGCAGGAACGCGCTTTCCCCGCCTGGATGCTTCTGTTCCTGCTGCCGTTATTCGCGCTGTAAACAACAGCGCGGCGCTTGGAAATTTATGCTGCCGCAACGCTGCATTCCGATTCCTCAAACGAAGCGCACGTCAACATGAAAAACAGGCGCACGCGTTTTTCCGGAATCAAAGCAACGCTCCGCGAGTTTCTGGCGTATCAGGTCAAACACCCACCGCGCTTGTACATCGAGTGGATGCTGTTCGTGGTTGCCGCGCTGATTTTTTGCGGCATTGCGTTGCACAACCAATGGTTCTGGCGGGTTAACTACACGCTTTACGACGCAGCGCTTCAGCAATTTCATCGTCCTCCTCCCGACGATATTGTGATTCTCGCGATTGACGACGGCGATATTTCCCGTATTGGCCAATGGCCCTGGCCGCGAGAAATCCACGCCCGTGCCATTGACCGCCTCACCGAAGCCGGCGCCCGTGCGGTTCTGATGGACATTCTTTTCAACGAACCGGACCGTCTCACACTGGAAACCGACGAAATACTCGCCGACGCCATTCGTCGTAACGGCCGCGTGGTGCTGCCGCTGATTCACGCGAAAACCCCTGGCGGTTCGCGTGAGCAACTGCCGATTTCGCCGCTCATCCATGCAGCGGCGGCATTGGGGCATATTCACTCCGAAGTCGATCTGGACGGAATTATTCGTTCCACTTACCTGTTTGAGGGACTCGGTGAAGCGCGTTGGCCGCATGCGTCACTGGCGTTGCTTAAACTCATCGACCCGCAAAGCGCATCCCGCTATCCGGGAGCACGTGCGCCGGAACCGTTTTTCAGGGGCGCCAACGCCTGGCAGCGCCAGAACTGGTTTCATATTCCGTTCTTCGGACCGCCCGGACACTTCAAAAACTATTCCTACGCCCATTGGGTGACAGGCGAAATTCCGCTCGACCTTGTACGCAATCGCGTTGTTTTCATCGGCACCGTTGCCACCGGCCTGGGTGATGCGCATCCGACGCCGGTTTCCGGTTTTTCCCGACCAATGCCCGGCGTGGAAATCAGCGCCCACACCTTTGAAGCGTTGCGCCTCGGCTTCAACCTGCGCATGTTGCCTACCGCTGTTTCCTGGATGTTGTTCAGCGCGATGCTGCTTTTTCTTTTCGCCGCCTATTTCCGGTTACGCCCCGGCCCGGCGGTCATCGTCACCATGACCATGCTGATCGTCGGTTATTACAGCGCCGAAATTTTTCTTCACCTTACCCAGCGAATCATTCAGCCCGCCTCTTTTCTGCTCGCCGCCATCCTTGCTTATCCGCTGTGGAGTTGGCGGCGACTGGCGATGGCGCTGCGTTTTCTCGAACAGGAAAATCTTTTGCTGCGCCAACAACCGGAAGCCTTGTCACCGGATGACCCGCTAACACACAGCCCGCCAATCGAACCGGTGTCGCGCAGCATTGAAGCACTGCGCGACACCCGTGAACACCTCGAAATCGCCCGCCGTGAGCATGAAGCGTTCCTGAACTTCCTGTCACACGACATGCGGTCGCCGCAATCGTCGATCATTGCGCTGATCGAAATGCGCCGACAAGGCCATTCCCATTTGACCGACGACGAATGCTTTGAAAAAATCGAGCAATACGCCCGCAAAACTTCCCGGCTTGCCGACGAATTCGTGATGCACGCCAAAGCATTGCAACTGATTCCGAGCGCACTGAAAGAACTGGAATTAACCGCCATCATCGACGAAGCGCTCGACGAAATCTGGCCGCTTGCCGCCAAACGCAACATCACCCTCCGTCGCAACTACGATTGCGAAGCGTTTGTACTCGGTCACCCCGCGCTACTGACACGCGCTTTGTTCAACCTCGTGCATAACGCCATCAAATTCAGTCCCGAAGACAGCGAAGTCAATGTGTCCGTGATCGACGATCACGATTTCTGGCGTGTCGCCGTACAGGATCAGGGTGTCGGCCTTTCTCAGGAAGCGCAACAGCGTTTGTTGGGTTTGCCGGAGAGTCATTCATCGTCAACAGAAACGGGACTCGTTCTCGGCTTGGCGCTGGTGCGCACCGTCATCAGTCGTCACGGCGGCTCGTTGAAAATCAACAGCGCCCCGGGAGAAGGGGCGACTTTCAGTTTCCGCCTGTTCAAAATCGGAGAATGACTGTCAGGGGTCAGAGGTCAGGAATCAGGAATCAGAAAACCACCTCACGCGAAGGCGCGAAGAAAAACAATTAACCGCAAAGAACGCATAGAGCGCAAAGAAAATTCGGCGTCATTGCGAGGAGCAAAAGCGACGAAGCAATCCAGAAAGCCATCTCACGCGAAGGCACGAAGAAAAACACCCCCTTCACCCCGTCATTCCCCCGCAAGCGGGAATCCAGAAAAAATGTATTCGAAAAGACGAAAGCCGTGTATTTTTTCTGATGCAAAGATTTTGAAGTTTGATGTTTTGGAAGGGCTGGATTCCCGCTTTCGCGGGAATGACGGAGTTCTGATTCCTGACACCTGACCTCTGATCCCTGCCCCCCTGCCCTCAATATCCCAACACCGGCCAAGCGTGTAAACGCAGCGCGTGGTCAGCGGCAATGCCAATGAAGACCACCATCACGATCCAGTGGTTGTGGCGAAAAACCGTAGCGCAACGGGAAGTCTCGCGGTTGCGGACAAACCACAAACCGCCGGCCACACCAACCGCTGCCAACGCCAGCGCGATCCAGTACGCGATGCCCAGATGCCACCACAAACCGGCGCCGACCATTCCTGCCAGATACAGCCCATAACAAACCGCCGTCGCCAGCACACCGTAGCGCCCCAGAATAAGGGCGGAAGAACGCTGACCAGATTCGATATCTTTGTCGCGCCTCGCCATCGCGTATTCGATGTCGTAGGCCAGAACCCAGAACACGTTAACGGCCATCAACCCCCAGGCGTACCAGGGCGCCGTATGATTGGCTGCGGCAAAAGCAATCGGAATACCGAACGAAAAAGCGATACCGAGAAACGCCTGCGGTAATGATAAAAAACGCTTGAAGAACGGATACGATAACGCCAGCGCCAATGCCAATACCAGCGCCGCTGCCGCCATCCCGATAGCGATGTAAGTTGCAAACCAGAGAAAACAAAACGCGATCAGTACCAACACGGCAGCCAGCGCCAGCGCTTCCCAAGGCGCGATAATGCCTTGCTTCAGCGGCCCGGCGCGGGTATCGGCAGCATGAGGGTTGCTATCACCAGTGCTATCACGGTCAAGCCAGTCACCGAACACGCAAGCGGCGGAACGCATTAACAGCGTTCCCATCACAAAGACGATCACCAGCGACAACAGCGGCTGTCCGCCCGTTGCCAGCCACAGCGCCGACAGCGTCGGCCACAACAACAGCAAAGCGCCGGTCGGTTGATGCAGGCGCAACAATTGTTCGTAAGCATCGAGACGGTTTTTGAGGGTAGTCATGGTCAGAGGTCAGGTATCAGAGGTCAGGGATCAGAAAAACCGCCTCACGCGAAGGCGCGAAGCCGCAAAGAAAACGGAAGTTCCCTCCCCTTCAAGGGGAGGGTTAGGGTGGGGATGGGTTTCTGTCATTCTACGCGAAGAGAGAATATTTTCGAGAATCATCACATGATACCTGATTCCTGGCCTCTGATTCCTGATCACAACGGCAACGGCAATTGCTCAGACACAGACCTCCCGCGCCACTCGGCAAGAAAAGTCTGAGGGTCGGGGTAGCGCAACGTTACCCTGAGCTCCTCATGCAATCGCCGCGTGTTGAGCCGACGCGATTCAGACATGAACGACAACAAGATCGGCGCCATGGTTCGTTCGGCCTCCTCCCAGGAAATTCGTGGCGGCAACGGCAAAGCAAAAGTCTCCGCCAGCATTTCGAAATACACGCCCATTTTGAGTTCGGCGTTATCGGCAACGTTGTAAGCGCGGTTGGAGCGGCCACGAAACAAAGCCGCCCAAAGAACCCGCGCCAAATCGTCGGTGTGAATACGGCTGACGTAAATATCGTGTTCGGGAAAAAGCACCGGCGCACCACGGCGAATCCTGTCGAGCGGCAACCGCGCCGCGTCGTAAATGGCAGCGACGCGCAGCACCGACAAGCGCACACGATGACGCGCCGCCCAATGCCGCAATACGTTTTCGGCATCGACGCGACGCTTTCCACGCGCCGTCTGCGCCGCACGCGCATGCGTTTCGCTCACGCGCTGTCCGTGGCAATCGCCGTAAACCCCCGTCGTTGACACATACACATAACGTTGCGGCAACACCGCAGCGCGGCTTAGCGCCGCCAGCAAGCGGCGGGTACGCCGGTCTTCATCGCCCTCTGTACCGGGAGGCGCCAGATGGATGACAGCAAAAGGCGCCGTTCGCAAATGAGTGGTGAGCGTTCTGTAATCAAGGTCGCCATGAATCGGCGTGATGCCTACCGCCCGCAAGGCAGGCGCTGCTTCGGGACGGCGAATCAGTCCGTACAAACGGGTACGCGCCGGTAACAAACACGCCATACGCAACGCGATATCGCTACAACCGACGAAAAGGATTCTGAGCATAACGGCAGCCTGCGGGGAGAAAGCCTATTATGTCATAAGCCGTGCAGCGCGTAGCGGGCAGGGATCAGGCATCAGGAATCAGGAATCAGAAAAACCGCCTCACGCGAAGGGAAAAGCTTTTAACCACGAAAAACACGAAAATCACGAAGAAATGATCGTTTGCGCGAAGCGAAGAACCGTAGGCTGGCGATGAACGCAGCGAATCCCAGCGTTTTGCCTCACGCGAAGGCGCGAGGGGAAAAGCTTTCAACCACGAAAATCACGAAGAAAAATAGCTGTCATTCTGAGCGTAGTCGCAGGACGCAGGATCCAGACCCCTCTCCCCTCACAGGAGAAAAGCGCACTCCGCGTCTCCGCGAGAGATGATTTTTCTGGATTCCCGCTTTCGCGGGAATGACATCGTTCTGATCCCTGATCCCTGATTAGCACTCTACCCCCAAGAGTGCTAAAATAGCGCTCAGAAAGCACGTCTTGCCTCTGTCCTACGGGCAGGCGTTGCAGAGGACAGCAAAAGGAGAAGGGATGACAAGTCAATCGCTGGTATTGCCGACCCCGGTTTCATTGGGCAGTCTGGATCACTATATCCAGGCGGTCAACCGCTTTCCGCTGCTCACCGCCGAGCAGGAAACGTCGCTGGCGCGGCGCTGGCGCGACGAGCAAGACCTCAACGCCGCACGCGAAATGGTGCTTTCGCATTTGCGGCTGGTGGTGGCGATTTCGCGTCAATATCTGGGCTACGGGCTGCCGCAGGCCGATCTCATTCAGGAAGGCAACATCGGGCTGATGAAAGCGGTGCGCCGTTTCGATCCCGAACGCGGTGTGCGTCTGGTGTCGTTTGCGTTGCACTGGATTCGCGCCGAAATTCACGAATACGTTTTGCGCAACTGGCGAATCGTGAAAATGGTTACCACCAAAGCACAGCGCAAATTGTTCTTCAATCTGCGGAGTATGAAAGAAGGGCCGAAAGCGCTGACGCAAAAAGAAGCGAATGAAATCGCGCAAACGCTGAACGTCAAACCGGAAGAAGTGTTTGAAATGGAAACCCGTCTGGCGGGCGGCGAAGTTTCGCTCGATCCGATACGGGAAAGCGACGAAGAAAACCATGTGTCGCCGGTGTATTACCTGACGAACAAGGAGGACGAACCGGCGCACATCGTCGAAACGGAGCAAACCGAACGACACCGCCGCGAAACCCTGCAAAAAGCGCTTGCTTCGCTGGACGCTCGTAGCGCCGCCATCGTTCGCGCCCGCTGGTTGCGGGATGAGGACGAAGCGTCGGTAACGTTGCAGGAACTGGCTGATGAATACGGTGTCTCCGCCGAGCGGATTCGTCAGATTGAAGCACGCGCTTTGCAGAAGATGCGTGAAGTGGTCGCGTAGGTTGCGGGTGCGCGTAGCGAACCCCAACGAGTCGGTCTTACGCGGGGATGCGGAGAGCGCGGAGACAAACCCCCGTCCGCCTTCGGCGGCCACCCTCCAGCAAACCCCCGTCGGCTTCGCCGACACCCCCTTTGAAAAGGGGGCAAGGCGGGGGCTTTCCTTCTTCGCGGCTTCGCGCCTTCGCGTGAGACGCTTTTCTGATTCCTGATACCTGCCCTCTGACCCCTGACAATGACAACGCCGATTAAAGTCAAGGTTTTTATCGCCACGATGTTTGAATTTGATGACGGGAATGGCCAAGGCGCCAGCGAGTTCCGTCATTGGCAAATGCGCTATTGGCAAGGCGTCACGCCTGTTGCGGTGCGCGGCGCTCCCCATCCGGTGTATTGCAATCATGATGGTGTTTGCGGCGCTGTACTCGGCATCGGCAAAGTGCGTTCTTCAGCGGCGATGCAAGCGATTCTGCTCGACCCCCGTTTCGATTTTTCCGAAGCGTACTTCGTGATTTCCGGCGCAGCCGGTGCGCCGCCATCGAAAGCAACCATCGGCTCGGTGATCTGGGGAACCTGGCTCGTCGATGCCGACCTCGGCCATCGTTGGTCGCCGGACGAAGGGGTGCCGGGAGCGTTGCCGTTTCTCCCTTGCCGAAGTTTTGAAACAACGTCTGTCTTTCAACTCAATCCGGCGATTGTTGCATGGGCAATGAAACTCTCCGCCGATACGCCACTCAAGCGCTCCAATGCGGTCGAAACCTATTGTTCGCGTTATCCCGATGCAACAGCGCGGGGTGCGCCATCTGTCGGCACCGGAACGCATGTCGCCAGCGACTGTTTTTTTCATGGCGCGGGTTTGTCGGCGCAGACGCAATCCATCGCCCGACTTTACGGCGCCGACGATTATGTGATCTCCGAGATGGAAGGCATCGCCATCGCCCAGGTGATCCAGCAACTACACGGACTGGAACGGGTGATGAGCCTCAGAGTCGCCGCGAACTTCGATCAGCCGCCCCCCGGTGAAACGACGGTGCAGCATTTGGCGGTAGCGTTAGAGCATACCACCGACGGCCTCGCCGACAGCATCGACAATCTGGAGAAGGTCGGCGGGCGCGTCGTCGATCATGTGGTTGCGCATTGGGAGACTTGGCGTGGAGGTGCGGAGAAAAATCTTTAACCACGAAAAACACGAAAGTCACGAAAAAAATATCGTCGTTCTGTGTGTGGGTCGTAGGCTGGCGATAAGCGCAGCGAATCCCAGCGTTTTGCCTCACGCGAAGTCGCAGGACACAGAATCCAGCCCCCTCTCCCGGCCTTCGGCCACCCTCTCCCGCGAGGGGAGAGGGTTTGTTCTTCTTCGCGGCTTCGCGTGAGGCAAAATGCTGGGGTTCGCTACGTTCACCGTCAACCTAGGACCTGCGGCGCTTACGCTCACAATGACG
>JAITMH010000122.1 GCA_031277445.1 Burkholderiales bacterium | reverse complement strand
ATCGAGGCAGTTGGAACGCCAATCGGTTGACGTTTTGTATGAAGCGTTGGAGCGGGTATCAGAGGTCAGGAATCAGGAATCAGGAATCAGAACTCCGTCATTCTGCGCGGAGCGAAGCGAAGTCGCAGAATCCATGAAAACGGCTTCGCGCCTTTGCGTGAGAAAGGTTCCCGGATGGCGCTTCGCTTATCCGGGCTACGCGCGGCTTCTGGCCAACGCCGCATGGATTCTGCGACTTCGCGCAGAATGACAGCTATTTTTTTTCGTGGCTTTCGTGTTTTTCGGGGTCAAAAGCTTTTCTCCGCGTTTCCGCGTAAGAACGCAAGACCCTAAAGAGAGTAGTAGAATAGCCGCTGACCTCTGATCCCTAATACCTGATTCCTGATTCCTGAACTGAAGACAATGGAAATTTTGTGGCTGCTGATCCCGATGTCGGTTTTACTTGTGCTTGTCATGGGCTGCATTTTTTGGTGGAGCGTCCGAAGCGGACAGTTCGATGATCTCGACGGTCCGGCTTACCGGATTCTGGTTGATGACGATTCGCCAACGCCAGAAATGGCTCCAGGAGAGGCTTTGGCGGCAGAAAAGGACAGGGAAGGGGGGTGAATCAGGGCTTGGGACGTGGCCAAAGCTTCATCATATTCGCGGCTGATCATGTAATAATAATTTGAGCTACATCATACTCTGATACTTGCGCTTGGTTACAATGGCGCCACCACTGGGTTAACACATCTCTGGGACACTTACGATGGCTATGACATCAAAGGCTGAACAATTTAACTACACTGTAGTCCGCCAGTTTGCAATCATGGCGGTGATTTGGGGAATCGTGGGACTGCTGGTTGGGGTGGTTATTTCACTCCAATTACTCTGGCCTGCGTTTAATTTTGATCTTCCGTGGCTGACCTATGGTCGGCTGCGTCCACTGCACACCAACGCAATCATCTTTGCGTTCGGCGGTTGCGCGTTGTTTGCAACGTCGTACTACATTGTGCAACGCACCTGTCAGGCGCGGCTCTTTTGCGACAAACTGGCGTCGTTCACTTTCTGGGGCTGGCAACTGGTTATTCTGCTGGCCGCGCTGTCGCTGGTGTTTGGTTTTACCAGCGGTAAAGAATACGCCGAACTGGAATGGCCGATAGACATTCTGATCGCTGTCGTCTGGGTTGCTTATGCACTTGTTTATTTCGGCACCATTGTCAAACGTCGAACGCCGCACATTTATGTGGCGAACTGGTTTTTCGGCGCGATGATTCTGGCGGTTGCGCTGTTGCACATTGTAAATAGCATCGCAATACCGGTAACGCTGTTCAAGTCGTATTCGGCTTATGCGGGCGTTCAGGACGCGATGGTGCAGTGGTGGTACGGTCATAACGCTGTCGGCTTTTTCCTGACAGCGGGCTTCCTGGGCATGATGTATTACTTCGTGCCGAAACAGGCCGGACGTCCGATTTATTCTTACCGCTTGTCGATCGTACACTTCTGGGCGCTGATCTTCACCTATATGTGGGCGGGACCGCACCATCTGCTTTACACGGCAGTGCCTGACTGGGCGCAGACGCTGGGGATGATCTTTTCACTGATTCTGTTGGCGCCGTCCTGGGGCGGTATGATCAACGGCATCATGACGCTGTCCGGCGCCTGGCACAAACTGCGATCCGATCCGATTCTCAAATTCATGATCGTGGCGTTGTCGTTCTACGGCATGTCAACCTTTGAAGGACCGGCGTTGTCCGTCAAGACGATCAATGCGTTGGCGCACTACACCGACTGGATCGTGGGTCACGTTCATTCGGGCGCGTTGGGATGGGTCGGCTTCATCACCATGGCCAGCCTCTACTATCTGATTCCGCGCTTGTACGGTCGCACCGAAATGTGGTCGGTCAAGCTGGTCAATACCCACTTCTGGGTGGCGACGATCGGTATCGTGCTCTATGTAGCGGCGCTGTGGATTGCCGGCGTGATGCAAGGCTTGATGTGGCGGTCGGTCAATGTTGACGGTACGCTGACCTATACCTTCATTGAAGGCGTCAAAGCGAGTTATCCGTTCTATGTGATTCGCTTGGTCGGCGGCGTGCTGTACTTTTTGGGAATGTTGTTGATGTTCTACAACGTGTTGAAGACGATTGGACAGGGCAAGGCGGTTGATGTTGCTGTTCCGACGGCGACGGCACCTGCGAACGCTTGATTACGGGGAGCGCAAGAATGAAATTCTTCTCTCATGAAACACTGGAAAGCAAGCTGCCCTGGCTGATCATCGCCATCGTGTTTATCATAAGCATCGGCGGGCTGGTTCAGCTTCCACCCATGTTTTTCCAAACCTCGATGACCGAGCCGGTGGCGGGACTGAAGCCGTACACGGCGTTGCAACTGGAAGGGCGCGATATTTACATCCGCGAAGGCTGCCACGGCTGCCATTCACAGATGATTCGTCCCTTCCGTTCGGAGGCCGAGCGCTATGGGCACTATTCGGTGGCCGGTGAATTTGTTTACGATCATCCGTTCCAGTTCAGCTCGCATCGCAGGGGGCCGGACTTGGCGCGGATCGGCGGTAAATTCTCCGACGAATGGCATCGTGGACACATGATCAAACCGAGCGCTTTTGTGCTGGAATCCAACATGCCCAATTATCCCTGGCTGGATAAAACGCCGGCTAACGGAAAGCTCATTGCGCGCAAGATGAAGGCGTTGCGGATCGTGGGTGTGCCTTACACGGATTCGGACATCGCGATGGCGCCCGGAGAGTTGGCCGGAAAGACGGAAATGGACGCGCTGATCGCCTACATGCAGGTGCTCGGCATCCATGTGAAGAGCATGAGGTAATGCGATGAGTGGGCAGGCGGTTGTGGGTACGGTAATGCTGATACTGGTGATGGTCGCTTTTTTCGGTATCGTGTTCTGGGCTTACAGCAGTGGACGCAAAAAGCAGTTCGAGCAAGCGGCACAAGCGCCGTTTGCGTTGTCCGACGATGCCGAAGGAACAGGTAGTGACAATTCAATCAAGCAGGATATTGATCAACGGGGACGTCAACCATGAGTGACTTCACATCCAATTTTTGGAGTTATTACATTGCCATCATGACGGTGGTGGGGCTTGTTTTCTGCGCTTGGCTTCTCGTGGCCGTCGGCAGGGACAAGGGAAAGGCCAGCGAAACCACCCATGTCTGGGACGGTGATTTGACCGAACTCAATCACCAGTTGCCTAACTGGTGGCGCTGGCTGTTCTGGGTATTGCTGATTTTCTCAGTCGGCTATTTGATTTATTACCCGGGACTGGGCAGTTTCAAGGGTCTTGGAAACTGGACGCAGACGGGGCAGTTCGATAAAGAGATGGCGGCGCTGGATAACCAAACCAGACCGATGTACGACCGCTTTATGGCGATGAATGTCGAGGATTTGGCAAAAGACCAGCAGGCCATGGGAATGGCCGAGCGCATTTTCCAGAATAATTGCGCCCGATGCCATGGCTCCGATGCTCGTGGCTTCATTGGCTTCCCGAACCTCAGAAGCGGGGCTTGGAGTTGGGGCGGTGAGCCGGCAGACATCGAGCAGTCCGTTTCCGGAGGGCGCACAGGGTTCATGCCGCCGCTGGGCGAAACGCTGGGTGGCGAACTGGGTGTCAATGCGGTGGTGGCCTATATGCGCTCGCTGTCGGGGCTTGACCATGACGCAAGCTTGCTGCTACGAGGAGAAATCCTGTATGAAGATAACTGCGCTATGTGCCATGGAACAGACGCCAAAGGAATGAAGGATATCGGTGCGTCGGATCTGACCGATGGCGTTTGGGTTCATGGCGGTTCGGAGCGTGCGATGGCGAAAGTCGTCGAATTCGGAATTAACAGCGATTTGGCCGACGGTGATTTTGCGATGCCTGCATACCAGGGCGTCTTGAGCAGAGGCCAGATTTATCTGTTGACAGCGTATGTATGGGGTCTGACCAACAGATAAATCGCGGCGGGTGAAAAAAACAAAAAGAGAAAGATTGATCAGAGCCGCGGGCGAACAGTAGCGTCGCCCGCGGTTTGCATTTTCCGGTACTATTTTTTCTATGCGGGACGAAGGCTGTTGGTATTGAATAGGCGGGACAGCCGCCAGTTCTCAAGCTCAAGAGGTATTTATGAATGATTCTTCCGCCGATAAAGACGCTCAAACGGCGCAGCCGATGTTTGCTTCGCAGCGCAAACTGTACCTGCGTTTCGCTCAGGGAACTTTTCAGAACTGGCGGATTGCGCTCGTCGTTCTGTCCCAGGTGATTTTCTACGGTTTGCCCTGGTTGACCTGGGGCGACCGGCAGGCGTTCCTGCTTGAACTGGCGACACGAAAATTTTATTTGTTCGGCTTGGTGCTCTGGCCGCAGGACATTATTTATCTGACGGCGTTGCTAATCGTCAGCGCTTATTCGCTGTTTCTGTTTACGGCGGTTGCCGGTCGTTTGTTTTGCGGTTTTGCTTGCCCGCAAACCGTCTATACCGAAATGTTGATGTGGATCGAACGTGCGATTGAGGGCAACCGCAACGCACGGATGAAGCTCGACGCGGCACCCTGGTCGGCAAACAAGATCGCCCGGAAGTTCGCCAAGCATGGCTTGTGGCTGATTTTGGCCTGGTGGACGGGCGTGACCTTTGTCGGTTATTTCACGCCGATCCGTGATCTTGTCACGGTGCTGCCGTTCGGCGTTTCCGGTTGGGCGTTGTTCTTTATACTTCTTTACGGCGGCATGGTGTATTTTCTGGCGGGTTGGATGCGCGAACAAGTCTGCAAATACATGTGCCCTTATGCGCGTTTTCAGTCGGTAATGATCGACCGCGATACGATGGTCGTTACTTACGATGCAGCGCGTGGCGAACCACGCGGCGCACGCGGACGCAAAGCCGATTTGAAGGAGATGCAATTGGGACACTGCATTGATTGTGATTTGTGCGTGCAGGTATGTCCCACCGGCATTGATATTCGCGGCGGCTTGCAGTACGAATGTATCGGGTGCGCGGCGTGTATCGACGTTTGCGACGGCGTGATGAAAAAAATGGATTACCCGTTGGGGCTGGTTCGCTACACCACCGAAAATGCGTTGGCTTCCGGTTACAGCAGAAAAGAAATCTGGAAGCGCGTGTTTCGTCCGCGCACGTTGCTCTACACGGCGATTTTGTTGGGGATCATCGTTGCGGTGACGGCGTCGTTGTGGACGCGCAATACGCTGAAAGTCGATGTGTTGCGCGACCGCGCCATGATGGCGCGTGAAGCCTCGCCCGGTGTGATCGAAAATGTTTATCGGTTGCGGATTATAAATACGGAAGAACGCGCCCATCAATTCGTGATCGAAGTGGCGGGTTTGCCGGAAGTCGAAGTGGGCGGGCTTGAACAACCCATCCATATTGACGGCGCAAGCGCACGGATGGTGCCGCTTTCGGTGCGGTTCAAGTTGCCGCGTGACGGCTTGGACGCCGGGATGTATCCGATCATGTTTACGGTGCGGACAGAGGACGGCAAGACGTTGCGACGCGAAGAAAAGTCAACGTTCATGGTTCCCAGGAATTGATGGTTTTGAAAGGAAGAAAATGATGGAAAAAGACGTTAAACCCTGGTACCGTGAGCCGTGGCCCTGGGTTGTTATCGGCGCACTCAGCTTTGTCGTGACGGCAAGCTTTGTGACGCTGGGAATTGCGATCTGGTCCTACGATGGTCTGGTGGCGGATGACTATTACAAGAAAGGCAAGGAAATCAACGTCGTTCTGGAACGACTGGAGCGCAGCGCCGCTTTGGGTTTGAGCGCTTCGTTAACCGCGTCGCCCGACGGCGAGAGGGTGCAAGTCGTTTTGCAAAGCAGCGTTGCAGCGTTCGAGCCGCCGCAGTCTTTGCACTTGCGGGCGGTGCATCCCCGTTTTCCCGGTCAGGACAGGGAAGCGACGCTGATGCCAGCGGAAGAAGGTGTTTATGAGGGACACTTTATGGCGCTTGCGGAGGGGCGATGGGACATCGTTCTGGAGGGAGACGATTGGCGGTTTCCGATTCTTAAAATACAAGCGCCGATGACCGAAGTGCGCTGGGAACAGGCATCAGAGGTCAGGGGTCAGGAATCAGGGATCAGGGAGTAGCCTGGACAAGCGAAGCGCGTCATTCTGCGCGAAGTCGCAGAACCGGGAATCCAAAAGCTTGATTTAACCGCAAAGGGCGACACAGCGCCAACGTTTTTCAGGCGGATTCAGCGGAGCCGTTTTGCCGTCCGCCCAGCACCCTGAGCGCTTCCGGGCTTAGGATTTTGATTGCACGGCCTTGCACCAGAATCAGTCCTTCCTCCTGAAAACGGGAAAACAAACGGCTGACGGTTTCAAGTTTGAGTCCCAGATAACTTCCGATTTCTTCGCGGGTCATGCGCAAAACAAATTCAGTCGAAGAATAACCGCGCCGACAATAACGATCCGACAAGTTCACCAGAAAAACAGCCAGACGCTCTTCGGCGCGCATGCTTCCCAGCAGCAACATGATCGAGTGGTCGCGGACGATTTCCTGAGCGAGCACCTGATGAAGATTGTGTTGCAACGTCGGCAGTTCACGCGCCAGCGCTTCAAGCTGTTCGAACGGCATGACGCAAATTTCCGTGTCTTCGAGTGCGATGGCGTGACAACCGTGATAGCCGGAGCCGATACCATCAAGGCCGATCAGTTCGCCAAGCATGTGATAACCGGCGACCTGTTCTCGCCCGTCTTCGGCGAGCACCGTCGTTTTGAGCGAACCGAGCCGCACGGCGTAGAGCGCGGTAAACTGAGTACCGGTTCGATAAAGCGTTTCGCTTTTTTTAAGCTTGATGTGGGTATCGACCAACGCGCTGACTTGCTGAAGGGCTTCAGGGGAAAGCCCGACAGGAAGGCAGAGACCGCGCATACCGCAAATGTTGCACTGTGCTTTGGTATCGCGCAGTGAAGCGACGGGATTCGCCGAAGCCGTTTTTGAGGACTCGGTGAGCGTTGTTGAGTGGTTGTAGCCGGGCATGAAAACCAATCCAGTGAAAATGCGCGTACAAACAGCAGAAAGTATCTAAATCACGACAAAATCCAAGTGCGGCAAGTTTAATTGAGTTTTTTTGATCTGACAACAATAAAAAAACTTGACATATCATAAAAGCTGTGAATGTAAATATAGAAATTTGAAAAAGCCTAGAGAAAACAGGGTCTAACGGTTGAAATGCAAAAAACGCGACGCCTTTTTCGATTCCATTTGAATTGGTCGGCATTAAAAACGTGTTGCGACATTGCAACGTTATCGGGGGCGGGCGGGGGTTTGTTCCCAATCGTGTCGGCGAAGCCGACGGAGTGGGGGAGAGGGCGGTCGAGTCGTGAGAAAAAACACCGCGTGAGCGAATGTCCACGGAAGTCACTATAATGCAGAAAGATTTTTCAAAGAGAGCCGTGATGAACTGGAAGAAAACATTTGTTGTGATAACGGCTTTTTTGCTGTGTTGGGCGGGCGTTTCCCTGAGCTTTTCCCTTCACGCGGCAGAAACGGCGCGTCTGCCGTTTTATGAAGCGAATAAAGGCGAAGTCCGGCTCTATGTTTTGGGGACGCTGCATGTCGGCAAAGCGGGAGAACCTTTGCGTCAGGAAATTGCTCAAGCGCTTTCCCGTTCTTCGCAGTTGATCATGGAGTTATCGTTTGACGACCTGCCTAAAATGGCGCCGTTGATGGCATCGAAAATGTGTGCAGACGCATGCTTGCGAAAGCAGATTTCGCCCGAAGCGTTCGCCAAGCTGGAAACGCGCATTCCGGAAATGAAAGGCAGCATGGAACGCATTCCCGCCTGGATGATCTCATCGCTGTTGGCGATCATGGATTACTCAAAAGCGGGATTTTCTCCGGAATTGGGAACAGAAATGCGTTTGCTGAAAATCTGGGGAAATCGCCCCACGCGGGGACTGGAAACACCGGAGGAACAAATGGACGCGCTGGCTTCATTTAGTGGCAGCGCTCAACGCGAAAGCCTGGAAAGTTATCTGGCGTTGCCGGAGGAGAAGCGTCTGTCGTTATTCAGGGAACTTTATCAGACTTGGAGAGGCGGCGACGCTGACGCTTTGTACGTCTGGTATCAAAACATGAACAAAGAACAGAAGCTCTCATCGAGTACAGCAAAAGAATTCGATGAAAAAATGCTTTTTTCGCGTAACAAACGCTTTGTCGAACGCTTGCAGCCGCATCTTGCTTCCGACAGACCGGTGTTTGTTGCGGTCGGCGCCTTGCATCTGGGCGGTGATCAGGGCGTGTTGGCGTTACTGCGTGCGCAAGGCTTCAACATTACGGCGCGTTAACCAAAATCTCTTTCCGGGAAATTCTTATGTCGAACCATCTTGATTTTTTACTCAAACAGAACCGGCTCTGGTCGCAATCGGTCAAAGAGAAAGACAACGAATTTTTTCGTGATCTGGCCGCACAGCAAACCCCCAAATATTTCTGGATCGGTTGTGCGGACAGCCGCGTGCCGGCCAATGAAATTCTCGGCTTGTTGCCCGGCGAAGTGTTTGTTCATCGTAACGTGGCCAACGTTGTCGTACACACCGATTTGAATTGCCTGTCCGTTCTCCAATACGCGGTGGACGTTTTGCGCGTTCAACACATACTGGTCGTTGGGCATTACGGTTGCGGCGGCGTCAACGCGGCGTTTCAAAACACCCGCCTCGGCCTCATCGACAACTGGCTTCGCCACGTTCAGGACGTACGCGACAAACACCGCACCCGGCTCATGGCGATTGCCAATCCCGACCGGCAACTTGATCGCCTCTGCGAACTCAACGTCCTTGAGCAAGTGTTGAACCTCAGCGAAACGACCATCATGCACGACGCCTGGGCGCGTGGTCAGGACGTGACCGTACACGGCCTGATTTATGGTTTGGAAGACGGCATTTTGCACGACCTCAATATGCCCGTTTCCACCGACAACGAATTGCTCTCCTACTACGAAGCCGCCGTTGACCGTCTTTTTACTTCGGCGGCGTGGACGTAAAAAACCACACACCGCAGAGAACGCAAGGAGCGCAAAGATAAAGCGGATCATGCGAAACCGCGAAGAAGGGAAGCCCCCTTTCCAAAGGGGGTGGCCGCCGAAGGCGGACGGGGGTTTGTTTCGCAATGATGGCGGGCGGCAACCTGACGCCCGCTACCGTATGGATTCTGCGACTCCGCTTCGCTTCGTGCAGAATGACAAGCTTTTTCACGCGGAGGCGCGGAGAACGCGGAGAGGAGCGCGGGCGTCCCGCCCGCACCCCATCTCACGCGGAGGAGCGAAGCCGCGATGAGGAATCCGAAATTCCCCTCTCTACGATAGGAACCTTTTCCGATGAACCTGAAAAAATACTGGACCCTCACATCCCTGATGACGTTCATTTTCCTGCCGATATTGTTGAGCGTCTGTTTATTGCCGTCGATAGCGATCATCGCAATAAGTCTCTGGTTGCTGCCGTTGGCCGCCATTCCTTTACTTGCATTTTCATACATTGTTTACCTGCTCGGAAAAACAACGGCATTACCGGATACGTTCTTGTCGCGCTATGGACCGTTTATTGCGCCCATCTTATTCACCCTCGCCGTTTGGCTGCTCATGACTTTTGTCAACGGAGGGGACTTTTCAAAAGACAGTTACGCCAATTACGGGCTCATCGTTTTTCTGCCGTTTTTTACGCTTCTTTTTTCAGCGGTGTTCTCAGGGGCGTATTGGCTCCTCCCCGTTTCCTCCATCGCCGCTTATCTGCTTTTCACTGCATGTTTCGCCGTTGGAACATGGAAGGGAAAACGCTTTGCAACACTGGAAAGCAAAAAGGCACTTCCCGTGCTGGCTCTCATTCTCGTTCTCGCTTCCGTTGCTACCGTACAAGGTTATGTGCAGTATCACAGCGTTTTGCGCCCGGACTCGAAGCTTCCGGAACTGCCTAGCGATTCCAATGCATTAAGATGGAACTATGCTCCTTTCAAGGAGGGAACCAAGTTGGTTTCCCCCCAAACCCCGCCATCGCTCCAAATTGATCAAGGCTACCCGAAATTGGATGGCGCGGTCGCGCTGATACCGATTTATGCCGCCGCAGCAAATACCATCTATCTGGAAAGCGGAGAACAAGATAACAAGTCCGGTAAAAGCGCCCGCGAAAAAGCCGTGGGTTTCAGTGAGACGACACCTGCCGCATACAGGGCGCTGCTTGGCAGACAGGCAGATATTATTTTTGTCGGCGCTCCCTCAGAGGAGCAGGTAAAAGAAGCTGCCGAAAGAGACATCACCTACACCCTCACACCGATTGCCAGAGAAGCCTTTGTGTTTCTGGTCAATGAGCAGAATCCGGTGACAAACCTGAGCGTCGAACAAATCCGCGGCATTTACAGCGGAAAAATCAACAACTGGCGAGAAGTGGGCGGCGTGCGCGGAAAAATACTGGCGTTCCAGCGCAATGAAGGGTCGGGCAGCCAGACCGCCATGCTGCGGATCATGGGCGAGACGCCGATGCGTAAACCGCTTGAGGCCGAATATCACTCAGGGATGGGCGGACTTATTCGCGGAGTCGCCGACTACCGCAATATGGATCATGCGATCGGTTACTCGTTTCGGTATTACGCCACGGTGATGCATTCCATCCCAGGGCTTCGTCTTCTGTCCATTGGCGGCATTGCACCAACGGTTGAGAACATTCGCAACGGCACCTACCCCTTCACGGACGATATTTACATGGTGACCGCCCGCCCGCTTTCCGAGAACGCCCGGAAACTGCACGACTGGTTTTTGAGCGATGAAGGGCAGCAACTTATTGAGGAGGTTGGCTACGTGTCTCTCAGAGGCGGTACTCACTGATCTTGTCAGGCATTCCCTTCAAAGCGGTGCCTCCGCGCAGCGGGTGCCTGGTTGCCAAGGGAGCGTTTATTGGTTCTACAAATTGCTGGACAACAGCGCAAATTGGTTCTACAATCTGACTATGGAAATCACTTTCGACCCTGCAAAGGACGCAGAAAACATCCGCAAACGTGAACTTTCGTTCGAGCGGGTTGCGGATTTCGATTTCGAGGCAGCCGTAATTTGGCAAGACACCCGAAAAGCCTATCCGGAAACACGCTTTTCCGCGCTGGGCTTGATTGGTGACAGAGTGCATTCGCTGGTGTTTATCGAAACCTTCCAAGGCATTCGCGTCATCAGCTTGCGCAAGGCGAACACACGAGAGGTCAAACGTTATGAGCAAGAAACCCAATCCTGAATTGATTGATGACGACAATCCGGAATGGACGGAAGAAATGTTCAGAGAATCTATCCGCTTTTCTGACCTGTCGGAAGGCTTGCAAGCCAAGTTGCGGCGCATACGCGGCCCAGGGAAAAAGCCATCGAAAGTGCAAACGGCCATCCGTTTTGACCCGGATGTGCTTGCCGCGCTGAAGGCGACGGGGCGCGGCTGGCAGACGCGAGTTAATGATGTGATGCGTGAATGGGTTACCCGACACGCGAGGTAAGCAGGGATCAGAGGGCAGGAATCAGGAATCAGAATTCCGTCATTCTGCGCGGAGCGAAGAATCGTGGGCTGGCGATGAGCGAAGCGAATCCCAGCATTTTGCTTTTCGTGGTCAAAAAGATTTTTCTTCGCGTAAGATGTAAAAAAAGGGCGTGTTTGAAACCCGCTCCTGCTTTCCGGTGAAAGCGCTCAATCCGTGTTCGCCGTTTCCACTGTTTGCAACGGTTCTTTCTGATCAGAAGAATCGGAAGCCCTTTTTCTTTTAGCGATGTAATAGCCGAGCAGCGCGGCAAGAACGGAGATTCCGACCCAGAGGTTCAATGTCAGTAATCCACGGAAACCAAAGTAAAGCATGACGACGGAGATAATCAAAAACAGACCGCCGGCGATCAGAACCAGCGGAGCGGGACGCGGGTATTCCCTGCGCTTGAAGCATATCCAGAACAGCGAAAATACAGTTAAAGCGGAAAACAGTGTCAGGATTGCGCCGACACTCGATAGCGCCTCCTGTAGTTGATAGACGAGAACCAGAAGCAGGGAAATCGCCCCTTGCAGCAGCACCGCGCCCACCGGCGGTTTCCCCTCTTTTCCCTTCAACGCTGCCGGCAGAAAACCGTCCTTTGCCATTACCGCGTAAACCCTTGGCCCAAGAAAGGTCATGGCGCTGGCCGAGGATATAAACGCGACGATTGCAAAAATGGACATGCACGCTGCGCCTGTATCGCCCAGAATGTTCTGCATGATGAGATGACCCAGGGTGATGCGGTCGGTTTCATAGGTGAAAACGATTGCGGCTTGTTCCGGGGTCAGATTGGCGACAAAAATCCAGTTAACAAAAAGGTAGAGGATACCGACGGCAAGGCAGCCCAGAACCATCGCACGCGGAACATCACGTTTTGGATTTTTGAATTCGGAAGCCGCGTAGATCGCGGCATTCCAGCCGCTGAAAGCAAAGGCGATGTAGAACAAATTGATCATGAAAGAGCCGAGCGGAAATCCATCCGAAGTATTCGGCGGCGTCCATTCAGGCCAGGTGTTGCTGCCAAAGACCAACCCGGCGATGATGAATCCCAGAAGAAGAATTATTTTTACCGCCACCAGCAAATTCTGCGCCGTAATGGATATACGCATGCCGACAGCGTGAGCCGCCGTCAGCGCCAGAATCACCAGCACGGCAATCAGGGTTGTATTGACTTCGGAGTGCAAAGTGCCGGCGAAAGCGCCCGTCGCCATGGCGCAGATCGCTATGGGCGCGGAAAACCCGATCAACAGGGACGCCCAGCCGGCAAAGTATCCCAACGCGGGGTGAATCAGCGTGGAAAGGAAGCGGTATTCGCCGCCGGACTGCGGGACAAGCTGCACGAGGCCGGAATAAGCCTTTGCGCCGGTCATGGCAATCAACATCCCGACAAACCAGGCAAGCAGAATCTGCCCGGCGTTCATATCCTGAGCCATCATAAAGCCCGTACTCAGGAAAACGCCCGCGCCAATCATGTTGGCGAACACCATCCCCATTCCGGAAAACACGCCCAGCCGCTGATTTTTCATACTTCAGAATTTTCTTAACGGGTGGCTTTCCAGGAAACGCCCCCGCCATGCGTTCCGGAAATGGTATTGCCGCTTACTGTGCCGACATATTCCACATCACCGGCGCTAAAGCGGATCTTGTTTCCGTCCAGTTTGCCGACGAGAGCCGTCGTTTTTTCCTTAATGGTAAGGGTTCCGGTGATATTCTGAAAATTCTGAACGAAGCGGATTTGGCCGTTAGCAAGTTTCCAAGCGCCATCTACTTTCGCAGGCACAATCCAGAGGTGAGCGGTTTGCCAGCTTGAGGAGGCGCCCTCCGGAGCCGCACCTTCCAGAGTCGTGGTCTGATCCGGCTTCCATTCCTCCATATCAAAACTGTTGGAGACAATGCGTGTGCCCGGCTTCATGTTCAGGATTTTTGGCCGCAGTTTCAAATTGAGGCTTTGCAACAGATACATGGTGATTACGGTTGCTTGTGAAAAATCGCTTTCAAAAATGTCGGCCTTTTTGAACGTGGCTTTCGCACTAACCCCTTCTTCTTTGGCGGCGAGTATGGCAAGCGCCACCAACTCCTCGTTATATTCAATTCCCAACGCCGTCGCGCCGCGTTGGGCTGCGCCGATCACCAGACGGCCATCGCCGGAACCAAGGTCGATGACATAATCCGATGCCGTTACCTTCGCCATATCGAGCATTGTGTCAACAAGCGTCTGCGGAGTAGGCACCCATATAACATCCTTTCCCGCCTGCCCGACCGTCGGCGAATAATCTGTTTTCTGGGCACATCCGGGCGTAGCCACAAACAGTAAACACAACCAAAGCGCAGCAAAATAGGATCGTTTCATTTCAAGCTCCTTCGTTAAAGTGTTTCGTTTTCGCCAGTAATTAACGCCCATTTGTTGCTGTTGCTGGCGATTGCCGCTTTCCCATGCAGCGTAACAAGCGGCATTATAGCGCTATCAGGAATCAGAGGTCAGGAATCAGCGCGTAGGTTGGACAAGCCGCAAAGCGGCGCAGTCCAACGACCCAAGCGTCAAATCAGCGGCGCTTTGCGCCAGAAAGATGGTTCCCGGACTGCGCTTCGCTTGTCCAGGCTACTCGCTGCACCCCCATCCCAACCTTCCCCCGCAAGCGGGGGAAGGGGCTTTGAGTTCTTCTTCGCGCCTTCGCGTGAGATGCAAACAAAAGGGCGGGTTTGAAACCCGCCCCTACAAAGCACCGCGTGAGGTCGACCCGCTGGGATTCGCTACGCTCATCGCCAGCCTACGATTCTCTGCTTCGCGCAGACGATCATTTTTTTCGTGCTTTTCGTGTTTTTCGTGGTTAAACCCAGATTTTCCATTAGGATTAATTTCTAATGGCCGCCATTAGAATAACTTCTTGATTAAACAGGGTTTTAGGGTCTATAGTCCTCCGAG
>JAITMH010000106.1 GCA_031277445.1 Burkholderiales bacterium | reverse complement strand
GGCGATGCGCTGCACAATGGAAAGCCCCAATCCGCTACCGGATTGACCGGAGCCGAGAATACGAAAAAAGCGCTGCGTCAACTGTGCGTGATGGTCGGAAGTGACACCCGGGCCATCATCGGCAACCAGAAGTCGAACGATGCTGGCTTCGCGCTCGGCGCGAAGTTCGACATGATGAGCGCCGTAGCGAAGAGCGTTGTCGAGAAGGTTTCGTAGCGCGGTGCCCAGCATTTCAGGATGAATGTCTATTTTTAAATCGGCGTCGCTGCGGACGGTTATGGCGATTTTTTGCGGAGAGTCGGCTTGTGAAGAGCTGAGGGCGGACAGGTATTGTTGTTTAACGTTTTCGAGCCATGGCGCGAGCGTGTGGTGCTCACGCGGTAACGCATTAACGTCGTCCGGATTCAGCGGATCAAGCCGTGCCAGCAGCAGCAATTGTTCGATGAGCGCCGTGCAGCGATCAATGTCTTGATACAGCTTTTCGACAGGTTCAGCAAGTTGCGGATGTTGGCGTTCCAGCAGTTGTGTTTGAACACGCAAGGCGGCGAGAGGAGTACGCAACTCGTGTGCAGCGTCGGCAGTGAAACGACGTTCGGTGTGCAGCGCCCTGTCGAGACGATCCAGCAAGTGGTTTAGTGAATTGACGACCGATGACAATTCTTCCGAAAGACCTGCGTGTGGTATCGGCGTCAGGTCGTGCGGTGATTTTGTGGCCAACAAGGCGGAAGTATGTTCGAGCGGCATCAATAAACGACGAATGACCCACCAACTCAAAACGCCGAACAGCAGCAGCAGAAACAGCGCGGGCAACAGAACGGGGCGGGAAGTCGCTGCAAGAAACAGGTGCAACGATGGTCGCAGTTGCGCGACCTGCACTTCAAACCGACTGTCGTGGTTATTGATGACGAATACGCGCCAATTGAAAGGGTGCTGCAAAATGTCAAAAAAGCCCTGGCTTTCCGAGTCCCGGATAAAAGGGGTCATCGGCGCGTTTTCCGATTTGCTGATAACCTGGCCATCGACAACGATCTGGTATTGCATATGATTTCGTCGCTGTTGCCGAGGATCAAGGGTTGGTGGCGGCGATGGCGGTGTGAGCGAAGGCAGTGCGCCGTTATGGCGAAAATCAGACATCGCGGCAATGATGAGTCTGCCGGTTTCCTGCAAGGTTTCATCAATAGTACGCAAATGAATGTGCCACGAAAACACACTAATCATGATGAGGCCAATGAACCAGACAGCAAAGCTGCCGCCGAGGATGGCAGCAAACAAGCGGCGGCGCAAGCTGTAATGCGAGGTATTCATGGCGAGAGGGCGTAACCGAGCTGGCGCAACGTTCGGATGCGATGGTTGCCAAGCTTGCGACGCAAATGGTGGATGTGGACTTCCACGGCGTTACTTTCGATTTCCTCATTCCAGCCGTACAAAGTTTCTTCGAGTTGCGCTCGCGATTGTGGCCGCCCTTTGGCGAGTACCAGCGCGTGCAAAATCGAAAACTCGCGAGCTGTCAGCACAAGCAACGTATCATCAACCCATGCTTGCTTGGCAGCGGGGTCGATGGTCACAGCGCCGAATTTTAATTGCGTTTCGGGGATCGGGTGGCGGCGGCGAAGGGCAGCGCGGATACGCGCCGACAACTCCGTCAGATCAAAGGGTTTAACCAGATAATCGTCTGCGCCGAGATCGAGTCCCTCAATTCTGTCGGGTACCGTGTCGCGTGCTGTAATCATCAGCACGGGGAGTGATGAGCCGTGAGTGCGTAACGTGCGCAGAACCACATCACCCGACTGCCCCGGCAAACCGCGATCCAGCAATACGGCATCGTAAGAATGCGTTTTCAGCGCAAGCTCGGCCTGATCGCCGCGTGTCAGCCAGTCAACAGCATAACCGTCCAGCCGTAGCCATGCCGCAACGGCATCACCCAAAGAAACATCATCTTCCACTAAAAGGATTCGCATGAGGCAATGGTAACGAGCAAGCTTAAGGCAATCTTAAGGGCAAAACAGGGACACGCGTGAAGTGCGCCGCATCAATCCTTATATTGTCGCATAGAAAGAATCGCGGCGGATTCTGTGATCTGTTGTGACATTCGTGACGGTCTTTTCTTTGTTTCTTAAGTTTCCGTTAAGGCGGAGGCGGCACGATGGCAGCGTGGATTTTGATAACGCTGCCAATAAAGGAGAACGATCATGAAACGACGGAACGCATATTGCACAAGAACCTTGCCGATTTTATCTGTTAGAGGAGCGCTTTTCATGAAAAAGAAACTCATCGCGATAGCTGTTGCCGGCTTGCTGGCCGCACCGCTGGCGCACGCGCAAACCGAGAACATCACGATTTATGGTCATCTCAATTTGGACGTGGACTTCGTTAGCTCCGCTACCGACAGCAGCTTGGGCAAGCGGCAGCGAGTCAGCTCTAACGTATCGCGGATCGGCGTCAAAGGGAGCGAACCGCTGGGCGACGGTCTGAACGCGATTTTCCAAATCGAATCGCAATTTGCCGGCGATGTCGGCGGCGGCTCGCTGGCTTCGCGTGACACATGGCTTGGTCTGCAAGGCAACTGGGGAACGGTCAGGCTCGGTTATATGCTCACCCCGTACAACAACATTCACAGCTATTTCGGCAATGCCCCGACTTATCTGGCGTCGATTCTGAGGACTGGTGCGCTGTGGGCGCAAGCCGGCCCCTCCAAGGCAGATGGCAGCTTTGATGCACGGCTGGGAAATTCGATCCGCTATGACTCGCCAAAGATCGGCGGCTTTCAGGGCATGGCGCTGTATTCAACCGATGAAGCGCCGGGCGACAATGGCTGGGTCGGCAGCCTCGGCCTGTTCTACAATAATGCCGGTTTGCAAGTCGGTCTTGCCTACGAGACCAACCAGGGATACCGCGCCAAGAATGTGAACGATCAGGCGTTGACTGTCTCCGCCGCTTACGACTTCGGTTTCATCCGTCCAGCGGTTGTTTATGAATATCTCGAGTATGAAGTTGACGGAGGCAAGCTGAAGCGCGATATGTTCGGCGGTAGCGTTACGGCGCCGATTGGCCCGGGCAAGCTGTACGGCGCCATTCTCCATGCGAGCAAAGGCAAGGGCGCGCCTGCCGGTTCGTCCGTCGGTGCGCTCAGAGCGGGCAACAAGACCAACGCCACGCTGTATGAGCTCAGTTACAGCTATGAACTGTCGAAGCGGACGATCGCCTATGTTGGTTATATCTATATCGACAACAACGACAACGCGAACTACACTTTCTCCCATAACGGCAATGCGAACACAAGATTGGGCGTGGCTCAGCAAGGCGTCATCTTTGGTCTTGTACACAACTTCTAAGAAGGGGAAGCCGGAAAAACAAATGAGTTGCAAAGAACGCAAAGAAAAAACCGATCACGCGGAGGCGCGGAGGATGACGTAATTTTTTCGTGATTTTGTGTTTTTCGTGGTTAAAGGCTTTTTCCTCCGCGTGAAACGACTCCCGGACGGCGCCTCGCTTGTCCGGGCTACTTACATCGAAAACAGGGTTATTTTCAGGGAAGGCGAGCTGTTTTAAGTGGCCGGAATGGTTTACACTTCCTGTTTTTAGTTCGCAGCAACTCAAGCCATTTCAGGAGCATTCATGAAACTCGAAACACTCGCCGTTCACGCCGGTTATCGTTATGAGCCGACCACCCGGTCGGTTGCGGTGCCGATTTACCAGACGACCAGCTATGCGTTTGATAATACGCAGCATGGCGCCGACTTGTTTAATCTGGCGGTGCCGGGCAACATCTACACGCGGATCATGAATCCGACCAGCGATGTGCTGGAGCAGCGTCTCGCCGCGCTGGAGGGCGGGGTCGCGGGGCTGGCGATGGCGTCCGGCATGGCGGCGGTGACGTGTGCGATTCAGACGATTGCCGAAGCGGGCGACAACATCATTGCGACCAGCGCGTTATACGGCGGTAGCTACAATCTGTTCGCGCATACGTTGCCGCAGTACGGCATCAAGGTGCATTTTGTCGATTACCGGAAGCCGGGCGACATTGCGGCGCTTGCCGATGCGCGTACAAAAGCAGTGTTTTGCGAAAGTATTGGAAACCCGCTTGGAAACGTTGTTGATATTGGCGCTTTCGCAGAGCAGGCGCACGCGATTGGCGTGCCGCTGATCGTCGATAACACGGTACCGTCGCCGATGCTGTGTCGGCCAATAGAATACGGCGCCGATATTATCGTCCATGCGCTCACCAAATACCTTGGCGGTCATGGAACGACGATTGGTGGCGCGATTGTTGACAGCGGTCGTTTCCCCTGGAAGAAACACGCCGACCGTTTTCCGCGCCTCAGCACGCCGGAAGTCAGCTATCACGGCGTGGTCTATACCGAATCGTTTGGTCCGGCGGCGTATATTGCGCGGGCGCGGACGGTGATATTGCGGAACATGGGCGCAGCACTGTCGCCGTTTAACTCATTTCTGATTCTGCAAGGCATCGAAACGCTGGCGGTGCGGATGGACAGAATTTGTGAGAACTCGCAGGCGGTGGCGCAGTATTTGCAAAAGCATCCTGCGGTGGAATGGGTCGAATATGCGGGATTGGCGGATCACGCTGACCATCCGCAAGCGAAAAAATACATGGGCGGTCGCGCTTCCGGCGTGTTGTCGTTCGGGATCAAGGGCGGTGAGGCGGCGGGAGGCCGCTTTGTCGATGCGTTGCAATTGCTTGTGCGTCTGGTCAATATCGGCGACGCCAAATCGCTGGCGTGTCATCCGGCCTCAACGACGCACCGCCAGTTGTCGCCCAAGGAACAATTGTCCGCCGGTGTGCGCCCCGAAATGATCCGGTTGTCGATCGGCATCGAGCACATCGACGACATTATTGCGGATCTCGATCAGGCGTTGAAGGTGGCGAGTGCCTGAGCAGGCGCTTTCAACCACCTCGAAAGGCCGCTGGCATTGGCGAGAACCCCCAGTTTCCGCTATACTTATCAGTTAGTTTCGGTTTCGCCGGGCTGCTGAAGGTTGGCAACCGCGTGGTAACCCCGGAATATGGCAACAGCGAGAGTGGCGGAATTGGTAGACGCACTGGATTTAGGTTCCAGCGGGTAACCCCCGTGGGGGTTCGAGTCCCCCCTTTCGCACCATCAAAGTGCGCCATGATGGGTACTGCGGCGGGCCGGATCGCCGAAAACATGAGACGACAACAGGATACCGCATAAGGACAAACGCATGCAATCCACGATTGAAACGATAAGCCAACTCGAGCGCCGGGTAGTACTTTCGGTGCCGCTGGATGTGATCGAAAAAGAAGTGCAAAAACGGCTGGCGCAACTGTCGAAAACGGCGAAGATTGCCGGTTTTCGCCCGGGCAAAGGGCCGATGAAAATGGTGACGCAGCAGTATGGCCAGCAGGTCAGGAGCGAGGTGATCACCGATCAGGTGCAGGCGAAATTCAACGAAGCGGTGCGCGAGCACGATCTGCGCGTCGCCGGTTATCCGCGTGTTGAACCGAAACCGGCCAACGAAGCTCAGGAGAATCAACTCGAATTTCAGGCGACTTTCGAGGTGTATCCCGAAGTGACGCTCGGCGATTTGACGAAGATTGAATTGACGCGGCCTCAAGTCGAGATCACCGATGCCGATATCGAGCGCACGCTGGGCGTGTTGCGCAAACAGCGTGCGACGTTCAAGAAAGTGGAACGGGCGGCACAGAACGAAGATCAGGTGATTTGCGATTTCATCGGTCGTCTGGACGGTGAGCCGTTTGACGGCGCTCAGGGCAGGGACTTTGCGATCACTATCGGCGAAGGACGGATGTTGCCCGAGTTTGAAACGGCGTTGCCCGGAATGAAGGCCGGGGAAACCAAACATTTTCCGTTGGTGTTTCCGACCGACTATCACGGCAAGGAAGTTGCCGGAAAGACGGCGGAGTTTGAGTTGACGGTCAAGGAAGTGACCGAGCCGCAGTTGCCGCCGCTCGACGAAACTTTTGCGCGCTTGCTGGGGATTGCCGATGGCAGCGTCGAATCGCTGTGCAAGGAAGTGAAAAGCAATCTGCAATTACAACTCAAAAACCGTATCGAAGGGCTGATGAAGGAACAGGTGATGGCGGCCATGCGCCAACAAGCCGAGATGACATTGCCCAAGTCGCTGGTCGAGATGGAAATGATGTCGATGGGGCAACAGATGGCGGGCGAATTGCAAAAACAGGGCATGAAACCGGAAGACATCAAGCTGTCGCCGGAGATGTTCCGCAAGCAGGCCGAAGAACGTGTCAAACTGTTGTTGACGGTATCGGAAGTTGTGCGCAAGCATCAGTTGCAACCGAAAATCGAACAGGTGCGGGCGCTGGTGGCGGAAGTCGCGCAAACGTATGAAGAACCGGAAGCGGTGGTGCGCTGGCATTTCGAGAAGCCGGAACGGCTGGCGAATTACGAAGCGTTGGCAACGGAGCACAATCTGATCGCGTGGATACAAACGTCGGCGCAAGTGACGGACAAGCCGATGACGCTGGAGGAAGTGATGGTGCCTGTGTTGTCGTTGGTGCCGCCGCAAACGACGACAGCAGCGGTGACAACGTAAAGCGGCGGCGTTTGAAATACCAGCCCCCGTCGGCTTCGCCGACACCCTCTTTGGGAAGGGGGCGGTAGTCAGGAAACATCAGGAAACGACAGAGGAGAGCAGTATGGACGATGTGCGAAATCTGGGGCTGGTGCCGATTGTGGTCGAGCAAAGCGGTCGCGGTGAGCGTGCGTACGATATTTATTCGCGGCTGCTGAAAGACCGGTTGATTTTTCTGGTCGGGCCGGTTGAAGAAAACACGGCCAATCTGATCGTCGCGCAAATGCTGTTTCTCGAATCGGAAAATCCTGAGAAAGATATCCATTTTTATATCAATTCGCCGGGCGGCTCGGTGTCGGCAGGGATGGCGATTTACGACACGATGCAGTTTATCAAGCCCGATGTTTCGACCTTGTGTACCGGCATGGCGGCTTCGATGGGCGCGTTTCTTTTGGCGGCGGGCGCGAAAGGCAAACGTTTTGCGTTGCCCAATTCGACGGTGATGATTCATCAGCCACTGGGTGGTTTTCGCGGACAGGCGTCCGATATCGAAATTCACGCAAAACACATTTTAAGCCAGCGTGAGCGGCTGAACAAACTGCTGGCCGAACACACCGGCAAACCGCTCGAAGACATTGCCCGCGATACCGACCGCGACAACTTTTTGGACGCCCAGCAAGCTTGCGACTACGGTTTGATCGACAAAGTCTTGCATAAGCGCGTTTAAGCCGGGTAAAGTGAAACCGTGAAAGTCCTAACGAGATAAAACAGGATGACTCAGAAAAAAAACGACGAGAAAGTTTCGCATTGTTCGTTTTGTGGCGTAAGCCAGGACGAGAACCGTCTGGTTTCGGGAGAACATGCGGGCAAGAAGGTTTTTATCTGTGACGGCTGCGTTCGGATGTGCAGCGATATTCTGGTCGATGGCGAAGCAACGGGGCAGAAGAAGAACCCGGAAAAAGCCAAGCTGTTAACGCCGCAGGAAATTCGTCAGGTGCTCGACAACTACGTGATCGGGCAGGACTCGGCGAAAAAACATTTGTCGGTGGCGGTTTATAACCACTACAAGCGGCTGCAATCGACGGCGGACGACGATGGTGTCGAACTGTCGAAATCGAACATCCTGCTGATCGGGCCGACCGGCTCCGGCAAAACGCTGCTGGCGCAGACACTGGCGCGTGTACTCGACGTGCCTTTCGTGATTGCAGACGCGACGACATTGACGGAAGCGGGCTATGTCGGTGAAGATGTCGAAAACGTCATTCACAAACTGCTGCAAAATTGTGATTACAACGTCGAAAAAGCGCAGCGCGGCATCATCTATATCGACGAGATCGACAAAATTTCGCGCAAGAGCGAAAGCCCGTCGATCACCCGCGACGTGTCCGGCGAAGGCGTGCAACAGGCGTTGTTGAAACTGGTGGAAGGAACGATTGCGGCAGTGCCGCCGCAAGGCGGTCGCAAGCATCCGAATCAGGAATTGATCGCGGTCGATACCAGCAATATTTTGTTTATCTGTGGCGGCGCGTTTGACGGTCTGGAAAAAATCGTGCAACAGCGCACGGTCAAAGTCGGCATCGGTTTCGGCGCCGAGATTGCTACGGCAAAAAGCGAAGCGGGCAAGCAGTTGTTGCACGACGTTGAGCCGGAAGACTTGATTCGTTTTGGACTGATTCCGGAATTTGTCGGTCGTCTGCCGGTGGTGGCGGCGCTCGACGAACTGGACGAGGACGGTCTGGTGAAAATTCTAACCGAACCGAAGAACGCGCTGATCAAGCAGTATCAGAAACTTTTCAGAATGGAAGGCGTCGAACTGGAAGTGCGTGAGCAAGCGCTGTATGCGATGGCTCGGCGGGCGCTGGAGCGAAAAACCGGCGCGCGCGGATTGCGTTCGATTCTGGAACAGACCTTGCTTGATACGATGTACGAATTGCCGGGACTCACCGGCTTCACCCAGGTGGTGGTTGACGAAGCGGCGGTCAATGGTGTCGGCAAACCGTTGCGGGTTGCCAGTTACAACCGGACGGCATGATTCAGGGATCAGAGGTCAGCCCCCTCTCCCGGCC
>JAITMH010000056.1 GCA_031277445.1 Burkholderiales bacterium | reverse complement strand
TTTTCGTGTCTTTCGTGGTTAAAAGCTTTTCGTTAAAGGCTTTTCCTGACTTCTTCTGCAAGAATCATCAATCCGCGTTCAATCATTTCCGGTTCGGGAACGATGTTCATTCTCAAACATTGTCGGGTGTGTTCCCAGGGCTGCTGCAATCCGGGGAAGAAGTAATTTCCGGGCACCATTAAAACGCCGCGTTGCTTCAGGCGGCGGTAAAGTTCCTGATTGTCGATCGGCAAGTCGGGAAACCACAGCCACAGGAAGAAAGCGCCTTCGGGTTTGTGGACGAGGCAATGTTCTTCGGTGAGGTGACGACGCAGCATACCGAGAGTTTGCGCTGAACGCTCGCGGTAAAAGGGGCGGATCACGTTATCGCACAGGCGCAGCAGGTCGCCGCGCTGAATCATTTCGCTCATCAGTACCGGGCCAACACCGCCGGGAGCTAGGCTGACGATTCCGTTCATGTTGCTGATGGCGGTGGCGATTTCCGGACGTGCGACGACGATGCCGCAACGAAGACCGGGCAGGCCGAGTTTGGACAGGCTCATGCACAGCACGGTGTTGTCGTTCCAGATCGGTGTGGCGTCGGTGAAGGTGACGCCGGGGAAGGGGAGGCCGTAAGCGTTGTCGATGATCAAAGGAATTTGCTGTTTGCGGGCGATCTTGTCGAGGCGTCGCAATTCTTCGTTGGTCAGTACGTTGCCGGTCGGGTTGGTGGGTCTTGAGACGCAAATCGCGCCGAGGTCGTTATCGAGCGGCAGGGTCGAAAAATCAATGTGGTATTTGAACAGCCCGTTGGGGAGGCGCTCGATCCTGGGCTTACCGGCGATGAAGATGTCCGTATCAATGCCGGCATCGGCGTAGCCGATGTATTCGGGCGCCAGCGGCAACAGGATTTTCCGTTTGCGGCCATCTTCACAGCGGCCACCAAACAGGTTAAAGAGGTAGAAAAACGCGCTTTGGCTGCCGTTGGTTAACGCAATATGATCGGCGCTGATGTCCCAGCCCCAATGAACGCGAAGCATGGTCGCCAGCGCTTCACGCAGGCCATCGTTGCCACGCGGGCCGTCGTAATTGCATATGGCATCTACCAGCCGCCCATCGGCCAGCAACATTTCGCACAGGTGTTGGTAGTAATCAATCATCTCCGGGATTTGCGCCGGATTGCCGCCGCCGAGCATGATGGCGCCCGGTGTGCGCAAACCGTCGTTAAGATCGTCCATCAACTGGGTGATGCCGGCGTGTCGGGAGAATTTTTGGCCAAAAACTGAAATCATCGTTAAAAACACAATCTCGCTTAACAAAAATACATTGTGCCGTAAAGATGGGCTTGACGCCAAACTTTGCGGTAAGCTGTCGTTTACTTTTGGATAGCGCGGTTTTGGCTTAAGTGAGCACAGGCGGGTTGCGCTTTGCCCCCTCTCCCGCCCCTTCGGGGCACCCTCCCCCACGAGGGGGGAGGGGAAAAATGTGTGCGTTTGAACTGAAACCGCTTTAGAACGCATGACCGAACACAAGCCGCTTCCATCGTCTTCCGAAGACTCCGGTATCCGGTCGGGGACGATGCCGTTTATTCGCGTGCAGATTGCGCTGTTTCTGGGCGGTTTTTCGACGTTCTCGCTGGTGTATTGCGTGCAACCGCTGTTGCCGCTTTTTTCGCACGACTACGGCATTTCACCGGCGCAGGCGAGCGTCATGCTTTCGACGACGACCGGCACCATGTCGGTGATGCTGATCGTCGCCAGCGTGCTGTCGGATCGTTTTGGGCGGCGCGGCATCATGCTTTTTTCGTTGATAGCCGCTGCGTTGCTGATGGTGGCCTGCGCTGTGGTCGATCATTTCCAGACGCTGTTTGTCTTGCGAACGCTGCAAGGGGTCGCGCTGGCCGGTTTGCCGGCGGTCGCGATGGCCTACCTTGCTGAGGAGATCGAATTTTCCGCGCTCGGTTATGCGATGGGGTTTTATATCAGCGGCAACGCGCTGGGCGGAATGAGCGGACGTTTTATCACGGCCTGGGTGGCCGAACATTCGTCCTGGCAAATGGCGCTGGCGGTGATCGGCGTTCTCGCGTTGCTGATGGCGATTGGCTGCTGGAAACTGTTGCCGCCGTCGCGCCGTTTTCATCCGCGCCCCTTGCAGCTTGCCGTGATGTGGGAAGGGGTACGCGCCCATTTTCGTGACGTGCGATTGCCCTGGCTTTTTCTGGTCGGCTTTTTGCTGATGGGCAGCTTCGTCAGCGTTTACAACTATCTGGCGTTTCGGTTGGCGTTGTCGCCGTTTTCGCTCTCAACCGGCCAGATCGGCTCGGTGTTCCTTCTTTACATCATCGGAATGTTCAGTTCGACATGGGTAGGGCGGCTGGCCGACCGTTTCGGATTGTCGCGGGTGTTGTGGGTGGTGGTGACGCTGATGCTGGGCGGGGTTTTGTTGACGCTCGTTGAAACATTGTGGGTCGTGATCGTGGGCGTGGCGATACTGACCTTCGGATTTTTCAGTGGCCACGCAGTCGCCAGCAGTTGGGTTGGTCGCCGCGCCAAAACAGCGCGAGGGCTGGCATCGGCGCTGTACCTGTGGGCGTATTACTTCGGCTCCAGCATCATCGGGACGCTTTCGGGCACCCTGTGGGGCTTCGGCGGCTGGCATGCCATCGTCGCGTGTCTCACAACGTGTCTGGCTTTGTGTCTGGTTGTGGCCGTATATTTGCGGCGGGTGGAGCAGGGGTGAGAACCAGAGTGTTGGCCGGGATTCGTGAAAAATTTCCCAAAAACAGTGTTAGCTGATCAGCAGTGCGCGAAAGCGAGAATGACGACGTTCTTATGTCTGATTCCTGACCGCGCCTTTGCGTGAGGCAAAACGCTGGGATTCGCTGCGCTCACCAGTAACCTACGAGTTCGCGCAGAATGACGCCTTTCTTATTCCTGACCTCTGATTCCTGATCCCTGATATCCTTACGGCTTTCAACCCCGCCTCCAGTCCGTACCCGACATCCCCAATGGCCGACCAAGACCGTGACATAGAATCGCTGAAACTGCCGCCGCATTCGATGGAAGCGGAACAGGCCGTGCTGGGCGGTCTTCTGATTGATAACGATGCGATGGATCGGATCGGCGATGTGCTGTCGCCCGGAGATTTTTACGCCGACGCGCACCGTCTGATTTTCGATCACATTCAACGGATGACTGGCGAGGGAAGAGCCGCCGACGTGGTGACGGTGTCCGACGCGCTGGATTCAATGCAAAAGCTCGATTACGTTGGCGGGCTGGCCTACATCGGCGCACTGGCGCAGAACGTGCCGACGGCGGCCAATATCCGTCACTACGCGCAAATCGTGCGGGAGCGTTCGGTGTTGCGGCAGTTGGTGACGACGGCAGGGAAAATCGCCGACAACGCTTACAACCCGCTCGGAAAAAACGCCGCGCAAGTGCTCGATGAGGCGGAAGCCGATATTTTGCACATCGCCGAGCAGGGCGCACGCGGGCAAAAGCAGTTTGTTGAGATCGGCAAGGTGCTGGGTGAAGTGGTCGAACGGATTGAGCAATTGTACGAGCGCGATGACCCGTCGGAAGTGACCGGTGTGCCGACCGGTTTTCACGACCTCGACAGGATGACCTCCGGTTTTCAGGAAGGCGATTTGATCATCATCGCCGGACGCCCCTCAATGGGAAAAACCGCGCTGGCGCTCAATATCGGCGAATACGTGGCGCTGCATGCCCACTTGCCGGTGGCGGTGTTTTCGATGGAAATGTCTTCCACACAACTGGCGCTTCGGATGATCGGGTCGGTTGGCCGTTTGTCGAGCCAGAACCTGCGGATTGGCCGTTTGCAGCAGGGCGATTGGGAAAAGCTGTCGCATGCGCTAGGGCGCTTGAACGAAGCGCAGATCATGATCGACGAAACGCCGGCATTGAACGTGATTGAAGTGCGCTCGCGGGCGCGGCGCTTGAAGCGTCACTACAAAAAACTCGGCCTGATTGTCGTGGATTATTTGCAGTTGATGCAGACAAGCTCGATTGGCGAAAACCGTGCGACCGAAATCGCCGAAATTTCGCGGTCGCTGAAAGCGCTGGCCAAGGAATTGAATGTGCCTGTCGTCGCGTTGTCGCAGTTGAACCGCAGTCTTGAACAGCGTCCCAACAAGCGGCCTGTCATGTCAGACCTGCGCGAATCCGGGGCCATCGAGCAGGATGCCGATGTAATTCTTTTCATTTACCGCGACGAAGTTTACAACCCGGACACCCAGGAAAAAGGAACCGCCGAAATCATTATCGGCAAGCAGCGAAACGGGCCGATCGGGTCTGTCCGGCTAACTTTTTTGGGCGAATACACCCGTTTCGAAAATTTCGCGGCGCCCGGCAGCTATTGACATTGACCCGATCAAGGACAACCCTGGCGGCGGGTTATTCACCCGGCAATTAAGTGTTGATTTTTCAAAGGGTGTCCCCATATAGAGGAATGGACAAAGAAGACGGACGCAAGCTGTCGCGGGAAGCACAGCATGAGAGGCGCAAGCAAGCCG
>JAITMH010000130.1 GCA_031277445.1 Burkholderiales bacterium | reverse complement strand
CAGGGCTGAGAGGTGAATGGCTGTCTATCCGCCGGTTCCGCGCTCGCTACGCTCACGCTTCACCGACGGTTATTCATGTGACGCGCCTGCGGCGCTGCCATTCTGCGCATAGCGAAGTGCGTCATCCTGCGCGAAGTCGCAGGACGCAGAATCCAAAAAAACCATCTCACGCGAAGGCGCGGAGACGCGAAGAAAAAATCGACGTCATTGCGAGGAGCGAAAGCGACGAAGCAATCCAGAAGAAAACCTTCCCGGACGCCCTCTCCCGCAAGCGAGAGAGGGGTGCAAACCCCCGTCCGCCTTCGGCGGACACCCCCTTTGGAAAGGGGGCTTTTCTTTCTTCGCGGCTTCGCGCCTTCGCGTGAGGCGCCCTTCTGATCCCTGATTCCTGATCCCTGCCCCCGATCAGCGCAACGCTTCCTCAAGAAGGCGGGCATTTTCGTAAACGACTTTCAGCAATACGCCCAGACTGACTTTTCTGTCGGCAACGGTGGCCAGCACAAACTGTTGTTTGCCGCCGTTCACCATTCGTAGAATCACGCGAAGATCGGTCAGGTCAAGCACCACCGCTTCCAGATGCTTTTTCGATCCTACTTCCTTGCCGGCCGCTTCGCCCAACGCCATCATTGAACTGGCGATAGCGGCAAACTTCTCCGGCAATTCGGCGTCCCTGCGCTGGCTGCCGGCGACAACTTGCTGGAAGCCGTCAACCGTCGCTAACAGAATCAATTGAATTTCCGGAACCTTTGCGCAGCAGTGGTTCAATCTCAACTGAAGCGCTGTGGCCTGTATTTTAGACAGTGGTTTCATTGGCGTTCCGGACTGTTTTTTCGGAAGGTTTGTCGTTTTCAGCAGGCTTTTTGTCACCGGCAGAATCACTGACAGATGAGGCGCTCTGCGCTGTTTTCCCGGACGGTTCACCGCCGCGATAATCGTCTTCGACCACTTCGATTTGCGTAAACAGCGCATCAAGCAACAGAAGCACATCTTTCTTTTTGCGAACATCGACTGAAAACACCGGAATTTTGATCTTGCGCCGCGCCAATTTGGCGACGTATTTATCAAGCGCCCCGCGTCTTTTCGATAGGCGTCCGACACCAAGTACCGCCCGACCGCTTCTTAGCAATTTGCTGAACGCTTTAAGAAAAATTTCGAGTTCGGCGAACGGCTCGGGACGCGACGCATCGGCCAGAAGCACCATGCCCATCGCGCCATGTTCGAGCATCGCCCACATGAAACTGAAGCGTTGTTGCCCGGGAATTCCGTACAGTCGCAAGCGATCTCCCGAAGGCAAGGTGATGCGACCGTAGTCCAGCGTGACCGTTGTCAGTTCTTTGTCGAACGCTTCCCGATCGCTGTTGGCAACATCGGTGGACACCGGCGGAATTTCGCTGACTGCGGAAATCGCTGTCGTTTTACCAACGCCCATGCCTCCGGCGAAGAGCAGTTTGTATTCCTGAACCACGCTATCTCCGCGTCGACAAGCCCAGCACTTTGCGCAAACTGCGCACAATGCCGCTGAACCCTGTTTTCTCGGCAGGCGCTTTCAGAGACGACGCTTTCGGCATCTGTCGTTCGCAACGCAACCAACCGCTCGACCAGCACACACCCAGCAAACGCGCCAGATCGGGTTCGCTCGTCTCCGATTCCCGGCGAAGCGCGGCCAGAGACAGCGTTTGCCGCGTCAACAATGCCGTTGCCAGCATGATGCCGGGACGCGAGGAAAACTCCGGCTGAATGCCGAAGTCCGGCCAGCGTCTGAGATGCAGCAAACCATTGACCGGCAAGTCGAGACTTGCAAAGTCATAACAGAAACGTGTTGAGAAGGGCCATGCAAAAAGATCGAGGTCGATCTCAATCAGGGCATCGTTTTTTGTCAACGGCGGCAATCCGCTCAATGTGAATTTCCATTGGAACGACCTGCCCCCCAGAGGCTCGACCGAACGGTCAAGCATGAAACGGCGCGACGCATAGATTTTTCGGCGACCGTTGTACAAGCGCCCGATCCATCCCAACTGATCGAAAACATCAATGCTGCGTCCCTGAGGACGCTCGCCTTCCTGACTGCTGCGCAATGAGCGCAGCGCCTGCATCAGCGCTCCCATCGTCGCCGGATGCGTCAGCACGCCTCTCCCGGTAGCCTGCGCCACACCGACGGTCAAGATGCGCCCTTCGGGAATTTGCGATAAACGCTGGTCTGTCGGTATCTGGGACGGGTACAAGCCCGTTGAGGGCGCTTGCGACGAGCGCGGGCCTATTGATGATGCCTGAGACAGCCTCGACGGGACTTGCGACAAGCGCGGGTCGGCCCATATCGACGACGGTTGTGTCAACGTTATCGCGTCGAGCGTTGGCGTTATTGTCTGCTGGACAACCGCATCCATCGTCTCCGAGAACGGTTTGAACGGCCATTCTCTTTCCAGGCGATCAAAACACTCCAGCAATTCGGAGGCGCGCAGCGGATAATGCACCGACCGCATTCCTGAAAGCAAATTGACTTCCACGCCATTGGGCACGGTCAGAACAAAACGGGAGGTCGTCGTGCGCCGCGCTGCCAGACGCGCCCTGTCGGATTCTTTGTGAACGGACGGCGTGATAATGACATCAGCCTGTCCTTGTTCCTGAAAAATCCAAGGCTGCCCACGGCGACCGTCAAGAATCCGCAACAGCGACCGTACGATAAAAACGTCTCGGTCACCCAGTCCGGAACACGCGATACGAATCGGTAAGCGCGCTTCGCTCATGGTTCTTTGGCTTGAATAAAATCGGCAAAGTGTTTATCTTAATGTAAAAAATTATGTCCGTGTATCATTCTTTCATTTTTTGGAAACGATTCCAGAAAAATGCTTGAGATTTCCGCCAAAAAATCTCTTTAGCATGATTCCTTTCATCGCGTTGCAGGTCGTGTCTGCCGCAGCGCCTCAAACCCGCCGATATTGACCGCGTTCTGATAACCGGCTTCCTTGAGCGCTTTCTGAGCAGTTCCCGAGCGACCACCCCTGCGACAATACAGTTCAATTTTGGCGCTTTTGTCAGTGGTCACCTCGCCGATTTTGGCGACAATTTCCGTATGAACGATATTGACCGCTCCCACCAGATGCCCTTCGGCAAACTCCTGCGGTGTGCGCACGTCGATCAAAAAGACCGGCTCCGCTGCGGATACGCTCACCGATACACTCATCAAGCCCGCTCCCATTGCCAGCGCTACCGCTGCCAACCAATGTTTCCACCGATAACCCATTGTTGTTCCCATTGTTGTTCCCATTGCCGTTTCCTTTCCTTTCAATTTTCTTTCAATCATGAAGCACCCTGGAGCGACTTCGGTTCAAGCGCCTACATTTTTCCCCTCCCCCCTCGCGGGGGAGGGTGCCCCG
>JAITMH010000171.1 GCA_031277445.1 Burkholderiales bacterium | reverse complement strand
ACTCGCCAGCAGGCGCCAAGTATTGCTTGATCTCGTCCCAGATCAGGTTGAGGCTGGAGTAAAAATCGCCGCCGGTGATATCGGTGGCGTCAAGGTGACACTCGGAGGTGCCACCAAACAGTCCGCCCCTCAAATAATAGCGACCAGCATGCAGGGTGAACAATCCCGATCCGCTGCTTCCTCCCTGAGTAACGCCCTCCTGCCAGCTTACACCCGTGAGGTTTTCAAGCGAGGGGTACGAGCCGTCCCGGGAGTCATCATCATCATCGATTACGACGCTTCCTTCGCCTTCGCCGATGCTGACTTTTTTGATGTCAAAAAAGGGGTGGTGTATGCCGATAAAGGGGCCATAGAGAAAACGGGTTTCAGCGTCCCATGCGGAAAACCAGGCGCCTGAAGGAGGCGATTCCTTAAGGCGAAGCAACAAAGTGTCTTTCTCCAAAGCAACATGCAGGATATCCGCCCCGCCGCTCACTTGCCGGATGCGACTCATGTCCACTGAGCTGTTATCGCCACAGCGCGACGCTTCTTCAAACCAGAATGTCTCAAGAAAGTTCGCAAACCGCTGCTCGTTGATACAGTGCGCCGCGCTAAAGAAATAAGGAATTCCCGAATCGATCCTGTCATTCAGAAGCGTCCCCGAGCAAGTAAAAGAGTCGATTTCCCCGGTCTCTGGATGAATCGCTAAATACTCCATTCTGGCAACAGCCTTGGAAACATTCTGGTAAGCGACGCCAAGTGCATCAGCCTTGCAGACGGCATCAACATGGCAGGGAAGGGAAGCGCCTATATCTAACATGGATTTGGAAAACACTTCAGGGTCAAGATAATCCCGCGCCGATGTGAAAATATGGGAGATCGCATTCAGGTGAATTTTGACTTTTTCTGTCTTGATATGTGAAGGCAACCAGATTTCGATGTTCTGGGTTTCTCCTTCGGTGGAAGGAGTCCAATAAATGTGGTTTCCATCACGTAGCTCCTTGGCTTTTTCGCCGCTAATGACGCCGATGATTCTTTCTGGCGCCTCAGAACCGGAAAAACGCAGCTCCGCGCTACCAGGAAGCGCATGAAGCTGCAACGCAACCCGTATTCTCCGAGCATCGGGAGAGGTGATCGCCAATCGGGCAACAGAACCGTTTCCGATGTTTTGCCAATTCAACGCAAAGGGTTGAGCATCGCTGATTTCCGTATCGGCGCTACGGTTGACGCCGATTCTGAGCGGCTTGGCTTGAGGTTTTTTGCCAAAACCGCGGCTGTTCTCTTCCTTGAGCGTTTTTAACGCCGATTCAGGCAGGGGCTTGAACGTGATCGTTGTCACACCGCTCGTGTCCGGCGCCATCTTGAGCGACGAACGCCAGAAAACCGGCTCCTCGGGCTGGGGCGAGATGTACAGCATGCCTTCGGCGCGCTTTACCTCCGATGCTTCGGAAGAAAACGCGGCGGGCGTGAAGAGTGTTAGCGCCGCAAGAGACAAAGCAGCGAGACCGCGGCGGAAAATTCTGCTTATCATGAGAACTCCTTTGTGTGATGTTTAAACAGCCCCGGTTTTTCCGGAGGCTTTTTTGTTCGAGTCAAGCGGCATACTACGCTGACCCTCCGAGTTTCCGATAATACATTGCTTCTACCTCGACGGGCTCGTCTCCCAAAAACGCAGCATTGATGCGCGGGTGGCGCGGCGGCGTTGGTGCCGATGGGTGTGCCAACCGCCGCCAACGCTTTTTTGATGGCGGCGGTGGCATCAACGGAAGCCTTATCCCAAGGCAGTACGGCATCCAGACGCTTGATGAACGCATCCACCAACAGGCCATGCTTCGGCGAAGATTTCTTGCCCGATTTTTCGCCTATCGCGCCGAAACGCATTTCCGCATAGGTGATCGCCGACACCGCGATCTTGTGTTTTTGCGCTGATCGCTCGCGCAGCGTATGCAGCACGGCCAGCGGCTACTCGCGCATGATGAATAAGCAGATGTTGGTATCCAGCATGATCCACTTCATAGTGAAAATCGGACTTCCTCAATGAGATCAGGTCGCTCGCTCAGAAAGTCCGCATCGGCCTTGCCGAGAGCAGCGAACGATTCCCAGGAGGGCTTAACCGGACGCAAAATGATCGCGTCGCCCTTGCGCTGGATTTCCAACTCGGCAACATCGCCAAAATCCATATCTCTCGGCAACCGGACAGCGCGATTGCTGCCGTTTTTAAAGACTGAGACGGTGCGCATGATCTGCCTCCTTGCTTGACGGACGTCTAAACATATGCTCCAGCATATGCTTGTTTCGCCAGTTGTCAACGCCATCACTGCGGCCCGGCGTAATGCGTTTCCAGTCCGCTGCCGCGAGTAAACGACCAGGTGCGGGTGATGTAAAGAATGTCAACGTCGCTGCGGATGTCGGCCGGAAAAGCGCCGTAGGGCGCGGCCATTTCGACGATTTTCTGGGCGGCGGCGTCGAGTATCCGGTGTCCTGAGCGTTTATCGACGGTGATGTCATGGACGGTGCCGTCGCTGTTGATGGCGACGGTCATTCTCAGGCTGCCGTAAATCTGTTCGCGGCGCGCCGCTTCGGGGTAATTCAAGTTGCCGACGCGCTCGACTTTGAGCCGCCAGTCTTCGATATAACGGGCGAAGCGGTATTCCTGCGCACGCGAACCAACGAAGTGTTTGCGTGGCCGCTTTTGGTACGCTTCCATTTCTTTCTGGATTTGCGCTTCCAGTTGCATCAGCTCCAGCGTCCGATCCATCAGCCTGGTCGCGTCAGGCCGCTCGGGCGCTTGCGGCGTTTGTTCTTCCGGCGGTTGTACCGATTCCAGGTTGGTTGTCCGCTGTTGCACCACCATTTGTTGAACTGTTTTTTCCAGTTCCATTCTTTTCTCGACGGCTGCGTCGAGTTCGTTTTTCTGGCTCTCTTTTTGCAGCCTCGGCAGCGGCGTTTTGACGCGCCGGTCTTCGTCGGTGTTGCCGCCACCATCAAGGTTGGCTTGCGCCAGCACTTCGGCTTTGGTCGGCTTTTCCTTGGTGGCGCTGTTGACCAGCACCACTTCCATGATTTGATGCTGGTTCCACTGGCTGCGAGCTTCGTGCGAAAAGTGAATCGTCATCCCTACCGCGTGGATCGCCACCGAGATGCCCAGAAACTTCAGAAAAAGTTTGTTGGCAAGCAGCCCTTGCACTCCCAAAGCAGGCTGCGCAGGCCAGACGCAATCCGGCAGCACGGGCGTGCCGGGCGGCAAAGGGGGCGACGAAGGCGGTTGAGCAGGGGAGGCCGACACGAAGCGTAATACCGGAAGCAAGAAAAAAACATTGTACATGCTTAGAGTACCCGTGTTCCGCCGACAATGACAACAGATTGTCAGCGCTCTCCACCCGCCCGTCCCCTTATCCGGGACAGGTAGTCCAGGCAAAAACTGTTATACTTATAGATTCCGCTTTGCGAACCCTCCGGAAAACCGGGGAAGGTTCCCGCAAGGCCCGTCGCCAACCGCGGACGACCGATCCGGCAACTTTTGCCGACAGGAAGGCCGCAGACATCAAGGAGTCAGCCTCATGGCCAATCAAGTTCTGGAAATCAGCGCCCAGTCGCGCAAGGAAGAAGGTCGCGGCGCCAGCCGTCGTTTGCGTCGCGGCGGTAACGTGCCGGGCATTCTTTACGGTGGCGAAAGTGCGCCGACGCCGATCATGCTCGATCACAACGCGCTGTACCATGCGCTGCGCAAAGAAGCGTTTCACTCATCCATTCTGAACGTCACGCTCGACGGCAAGGGCGTGCGTGCGCTGTTGCGTGACGTGCAAATGCACCCGTACAAACAGCAAGTGCTGCACGTTGACTTTCAACGGGTTGAAGGCAACAAAAAGATTCATATGCGGATACCGCTGCACTTCATCAACGCCGATATTTCGCCTGCGGTGAAACTTGGCGGCGCGTTGGTCAATCAGGTGATTAACGAACTGGAAATTTCCTGTTTGCCGAAGGACTTGCCGGAATTTATCGAAGTCGATCTTTCCGAAATGCAAGTCGGCGATACGCTCCATGTGTCGGAGTTGAAATTGCCGGCTGGCGTGACCGCTGTGCTGTTGCGCGGTCAAGACCCGACCGTGGCGAGCGCCAGCGTCGTCAGGGAAGTGAGCGACGAAGAATTGGCGGCGGCCCCGGGCGAGCCGGTGACAACATCGCAAGCGCCTGCGGCACAAGAATAATTCGGAATGTTCGCGCAGGTTCGCACAAACCCGCCGCCAGACAGATTTGTCGCGGCGGGTTTTTCATTTCAAGGTTAAACGCACATGACGCGATTTCGTTTACTGGTCGGGTTGGGCAATGCCGGTCGCGGCTATGCGGCGACGCGGCACAACGCCGGTTTCTGGTGGGCCGACGCGATAGCAGCGCGGCTGGGCGCGACATTTGCCAACGAAGCGAAATTTTCCGGCGATGTTGCCAAAGCGACGGGCGATGTGCGTTTGTTGAAACCCGCAACTTACATGAATCTTTCCGGTCGCGCCGTCGCAACGCTGGCGCGGTTCTTCGATATCGCGCCGGAAGAAATTCTGGTGGCGCACGACGAACTCGATCTGCTTCCGGGCGCCGTGCGGCTGAAGCAGGGCGGCGGCCACGCGGGACACAACGGCTTGCGCGACATTCAACAACAACTGGGCAGCACTGCGTTTTGGCGGTTGCGCCTGGGCATCGGGCATCCGCGTGATTCCGAGATTCCGCAACAGGACGTGGCCGATTACGTTTTGAAACCGCCGCGCACCGAGGAATTACGCGCCATCGAAGATGCCATCGCTCGTGCGCTGGAAGCCTGGCCGCTTCTGGCGCAGGGCGACATGGCGCAGGCGACGATGCGGCTGCATACCGATCCGGCGTCGGTGAAAGCCGCAAAAAGCTCCGCGACCAGCGTTCAACTCCCCACCCTCTCCCCTCTCCCACAAGGGGAGACAAACCCCCGCCCGCCTTTGGCGGGCACCCCCTTTGAAAAGGGGGCAGCAAAGCCCGCCGCCACGGATGTTGCTAAAACCGCCGCGACAAACGTCGCGTCCTCATCAAAGGACCCCTCATGAGTTTACGCTGCGGCATCGTCGGTTTGCCGAATGTCGGCAAATCCACGCTCTTTAACGCACTGACCAAGGCGGGCATTGCTGCCGAAAATTATCCTTTCTGCACGATTGAGCCGAACGTCGGCATCGTCGAAGTTCCCGATCCGCGTCTCGACGAACTGGCGAAAATTGCGAATCCGCAAAAAGTCCAGCACGCCATTGTCGAATTCGTCGATATCGCCGGACTCGTCGCGGGCGCGTCAAAAGGCGAAGGACTCGGCAACCAGTTTCTCGCCAACATTCGCGAAACCGACGCAATCGCGCACGTCGTGCGCTGCTTTCAAAACGAGAACGTTGTACACGTCTCCGGTAATGTCGATCCGGTTTCCGACATTGAAACCATTCATACCGAGCTGGCGCTGGCCGATCTTGCCACCGTCGAAAAACAAATCGTCAAAATCGAAAAAGTCGCTCGCGCCGGTGGCGACAAAGACGCCAGGCGGCTGTTCGACATCCTGCAAAAAGTGCTGGCCGTGTTGAACGAAGGCCGTCCGGCACGCGCCGCCGATTTGTACGACGAAGAAAAAGCGTTGCTGAAACCGTTTTTTCTACTGACGATGAAACCGACGATGTACGTCGCCAACGTTGACGAACACGGCTTTCACGACAACCCGCTGTTAAAAGCCGTTGAAGATTACGCCGCCAAAGAAAATTCTGTGGTTGTACCTGTTTGCGCGTCGCTCGAAGCCGAAATCGCCGACCTCGACGACGAAGACAAAAAAGCGTTTCTCGACGATATGGGGCTGACTGAACCCGGGCTGGATCGCGTCATCCACGCCGGTTACAAACTGCTCGGTCTGCAAACCTATTTCACCGCAGGCCCCAAAGAAGTACGCGCCTGGACCATTCACGTCGGCGACACCGCGCCGCAGGCGGCGGGCGTGATCCACACCGACTTTGAAAAAGGCTTCATCCGCGCACAAACGATAGCCTACGAAGACTTCCTTGCGTACAAGGGCGAACACGGCGCCAAAGAAGCGGGCAAAATGCGCGCCGAAGGTAAAGACTATGTGGTGAAAGATGGCGACGTGATGAATTTTTTGTTTAATGTTTGAGCGTTTTTCATGTGGGGAAAAAGCGTTAACCACGAAAAGCACGAAAGGCACGAAAAAAATAGCTGTCATTCTGCGCGGAGCGAAGCGGAGTCGCAGAATCCAGCGCGTAGCCTGGACAAGCGAAGCGTGTCATTCTGCGCGAAG
>JAITMH010000152.1 GCA_031277445.1 Burkholderiales bacterium | reverse complement strand
CAACGTAAAACTCCACGTCATCGGTACAGCCGATATCACCGGCGCCACCGTCAACGTGGGCATCATTGATACAAGCGCTCCCTTGGAAATAGGGGATGAGATCACGCTCATAAGCGCAGATACGCTGATCGGAACTGTGGCAGCGGCCTCGCAAACCGGTACGCTCAATGGTCACGCTTACACCCTTTCGACGACCAGCGATGGCAGGCTGTTGCTGCGAATCAACCCGCTCTTCTCAACCACGGCCACTTCCATCCCAACAACCGGAAACGGCACTCTCGCCGCGCTCGGTTTGCTTCTGGCGGGACTGGCGGCGGTCAGCATCCGGCGCAGGGGACGCAGAGGGTGAAAAAACGTTAACCACGAATCAGAGGTCAAGAGAAGGCACGAAAAAAAATACCCCTTCGCCCCGTCATTCCCGCGAAAGCGGGAATCCAGAAAAAATGTAAACGGGAGGCAGGTTGCCTCCCCTACAAACAAGGTGTGACGATTTTGGCGTAGGGGCGGCAATCTGCCGCCCGCAACCGCATGGATTCTGCGACTTCGCGCAGAATGACGGCTCTGGGAGCGCGGGCGTCTCGCCCGCAACAAACCCCCGCCCGCCTTCGGCGGGCACCCCCTTTCAAAAGGGGGCTTTAAAACGCATCTTCGCGGCTTCGCGTGAAACCAAGCGGCGTCATTGCGAGCGAAGCGAAGCAATCCAGAAAGCCCTCTCCCCTACCCCTCTCCCGCGAGCGGGAGAAGGAATCGTTCTTCTCTGCGGCTTCACGGCTTCGCGTGAAACCAAAATGGCGTCATTCCCGCGAAAGCGGGAATCCAGTCCTTCCAAAACATCAAATTTCAAAATCTTTGCATCGGCAAAAACACACGGTTTTCGTATTTGAAAAGCATCTTTCCTGGATTCCCGCTTCCGCGGGAATGACGGGGCGAAGGGAGTATTTTTCTTCGCGGCTTCGCGTGAGATACAAAAAGGGCAGGTTTGAAACCTGCCCCTACGGAATCTGATTCCTGACACCTGACCTCTGATTCCTGCCCCCACCCCACCCCAACCCTCCCCCGCAAGCGGGGGAGGGAACGAATGAGTCGCAAGCGGGAGAGGGACACCCGAGTGGGTTTATCATCAACTCAAACTCAATCAAACTTGACGTTGAGTTTGAGCCAGAAAAAGCGCCCGGGTTCATTGATGCGCATTGTCTGAACGTAGCCGGGTACCATGAATCCGGAACGGCTGATGGCTTCAGCGTAGGTTTTGTTGAACACGTTGTCGATCCCTGCCGCGAGGTACACGTCCTTGCGGAAGCGATAGCCGCCGTTGATCGAAAACACGCCGAATCCCGATGTGGGTTCGCCGATGTCCTGACCGGCAATGTTTCCTCTGCCTCTGTCGAAACGGTTTTGCGCAGCCACCAACCGCCACAGTGCGCCAGCCGACCAGGTGCCGTCGTCGTAATCAAGTGTGAAACGGCTGTCGAACGGCGGCATTTGCGCGAGCGGCGTATGGTCGGTGTTGTTGCTGCCGCGCACATAGGCCAGGCTGACACCGCTTCTCAGGTTGCGGGTCAACGCATAGCTGATACCGGCTTCTCCACCATAGGTTGTCGCTTTGACATTGCGTACCAATGTTGCCGGTTTCAACGTCCTTGTGTTGTCGATCAGGATGTAATCGCGCATCCAACTGTAAAACGCAGACACGGACAACTGTAAATCCGGCGTGATCCGGTAAACGGTGCCGATGTCCAGTTGCGTGTTTTTTTCCGGCTTGGTGTTGAAGGCGCTGTCGCTGGTTTCGCTTTGTTTGTTTTGCGAAATGGTTTCCCAGAAATCGGGGAAACGTTCGCTGTGTCCCAAACCGGCGAAAACGGTCGAGCCTTCGCCGTAATCCCGTTCATAACGAATGAAACCGCTGGGCAGCGTTTTGTTTCGGGTTTCTCCCGCCGTGGAACCCGTGGTGCGCTTGTCTTCCGCCCGCCAGAAATCGGCACGCAAACCGGCAACCATCCGATCAACTTCGGTGAACGACTGTGTCCATTCGGAGAAGATGCCGTAGTTGTCGAATGCGGCGTCATCCACGCGCTTCATGTTCCGATAAGGGTTGCTGTCCTGATTGGAAGTTGCGCGCCCCCGGTGCAGGTTGCTTTGCTGGTCAACACCCACTTTGAGCAACGACATGTCACCCGGAACGAGGTCACCGCTCACCCGCAGGCCGGTCGTCCGCCGGTCGGGGTTGCTGACCCGTCTCGTCGCCGGTCGCTCGCTCATCAGGGTGTAGTTGTCCATCACATGGTCGATGTAGTTGTAGTAAACCTGCGCGTCGATCTTGTCAACGAACGAGGAGATTTTTTTCTTCTCGAATTTCAGGCTGACATTTTCGCGTGCGAATTTGGAGCCATCCAGCTCACGGTCGGCGTAAGCCGCTTCACCATCGCTTGCGATGACGGACAATTCCAGACGTGTCGTGTCGTTCGGCGTCCAACCGACCGTTGCGCCACCGCTCCAGCGCATGTACTGCGAATGCACGCGCTGACCGTCTCCGTCTTTGTAATCGTCCATGCTCGAACGTGTGCCGATCAGGCGGGCGTAAACTTTAGAGTTGCCCACTTGTCCGTCGAACACTTGATCGTTGCGACCAAAACTGCCGAGCATCAAACCGCCGAACAGCCGGTAATCAGGCTCTGTGTAGGGTTTGAAATCGCGCTCGAACAACACGGTTCCGGCTGAAACCGGCCCCCAGGCGACGCTTTGCGGCCCCTTGAGAACGGTGATGCGGTCAAAGGATTCAGGGTAAATATAAGCCGTCGGCGGGTCCATTCGCCCGCCGCAACCGCCATGAATCATTTCACCATCGGCCAGTATGTTCAGACGCGAACCGGCCATGCCGCGAAAAACCGGATCGCCATCAGCGCCGCCTTTGCGAATGACGGTAAAGCCGGGAATGGTTTTCAGATAATCCGCGCCATCGTGTGCCGGCACCGGTTGACGCGGCGCTTTGGCATCCGTGACCACGGTCAACGGATCGGCCATCGGCGACGCAGTGACAACGACCGGATCAAGCGTTTGCTCCTCCGAAGTCGGCGCCGGTGCTTCGGGCTTCTGTTCCTCTGCGGCCAAAGCTGGCAATGCGGCAAATGAAAAAATACCGAGCAATGAAAAGAATGAAAATGTACCCCGCCATGAAAAGGGCGGGCTGCGTAAACTGGATGAGCAACGCGACTTACGCTGAGTCGGATTGCGTTGAAATAAATGATTCATTTGTTTTCTCCAAACATAGATGCCCGGCGCGGATAAAACGCGCAAGGCGATAACGACGCACGGATGCAATCCGTGCGTCGTAACAAAAACGCTGTTGGGGCTTAGAGAAAAGCGGGCGGCGCACGCGCCCTGTTGGGTTCCCAGATGGGCTGAACATACGGTACGGACAACGCAAGCAGCGGAAGCGGCGGCTTCGCCATCCTGAACAAGCGCGAAGCAACCGCAACAGGCGTCAGTTCAATCGGACAACCTGCTATAAAGCAGAACAGGCAATGTCCGGAGGGAAAGCCGCCGTCAGAATCCGGCGCCGGATGGCAATCGGGAATTTCTCTGGCAACTTTCGAGGACAGCGATTGCCCGCTCTCAAATCCCGGCAAGGGAATGTCTTGTTCAAAGAGGATGCGTGTAATGGATGGCGCAAGCGATGCCGACAGGAGGGAGAGAACCACCAGCCACAAAGACAGTTTTCGCAATTTTTTGTTATGAATCATTGCGTTTGCGTCTGCCCATCCGGTTTGCTGACAAAGCCGATTTTTTCCAGTCCCGCACGGGACGCCCGCGCCATCGTGCGCGCCACAAACTCATAAGGCGTGGTCGCATCCGCCTGGAGATGAAGTTCAGGAAGCGGTTCGCGGCTGGCCGCTTCCTGCATCATGGCTTCAAGTTCCGTTTCTTCGACGGATTCGCCGTTCCATAAAAACTGCCCGTCGGCCTTGATACCGAGTTGGATGGTTTCCGGCTTCATGTTTACGGTGGCGCTGTCGGCCACAGGCAGGTCGATTTTGACGGCGTGGGTCAAAAGCGGCGCCGCGATGATGAAGATGATGAGCAACACCAGCATCACGTCGATGAGCGGAATCATGTTGATTTCCGAACGCGGCGTGTCGTACTTGAGCTGGGGATGGTAAGCCATGGTTCAGCGCACCTTTTCTGCTTTCGTCGCATCTGAAGTCACGCCGTTCGCAGACAAGCCCAGTCCCAACAGGCCGAACACCGCATGCGCGAAGCGTTCCATGTCTCCAATCAAGTTGCGGTTCAAGCGCACGAAAGCGTTATACGCCAGCAAAGCGGGAATGGAGACGAACAAGCCGTAGGCGGTCATGATAAGCGCCTCGCCAATCGGCCCCGCCACTTTGTCGAGGCTGGCCTGCGCCGAAAGTGCAATGCCTTGCATGGCGTGAAAAATAGCCCAAACGGTTCCGAACAACCCGATGAACGGCGCCGTTGACGCAATGGAAGCCAGCGACGTCATGCCGCTTTCCAGACGGTGCGCTTCTCTGGCAACGCCATGCGCCAGCGCGGCGCTGACGTAATCGTCGGGAGAAGCAATCTTGAATCCCTGCCCTTCCGTTTTCGGGGCGTTTTTCAGGGCGCTGCCGCTTTCTCCTTCCGCTTCCCGAAGGGAACGACAAGCCAGAAACCCTTCGCCCAAAAGACGTGCGAAAGGATTGTTTCCGTTCGCAGAAATTCGCAAACGTTCCGCGTCAACAGGTTGGCGCACCTGCCGGAAACCTGCGAGAAACGCACGGCTTCGCACGCGAATCAGCAGGTAACGCCAAAGCTTGAACGCGGTCAAATACCAGGACAGGAGCGACATCACTGTCAGAACCACCAAAACGGAAAAGCCGACGGCATCCGTCTGCGCCAGAAATTGAGCAAAACCCCAGGAAGATTCAGACATAATGTTTCTATTTGCTTCTATTTGTCTCTATTGTAATTCAAACCGAACCGGCACGATAACCCAACCCGCAACAGGCATGCCAGCGCGTTGCGCCGGTCGAAACTGCCAGCGCTTCACGGCCTCGACCGCCGCCTTGTCCAACCTTTCATGACCACTGCTTGTATGCAACGTGACTTCGCCCGCATGTCCTTCCACCGTAACATGGACGCGCAATTTTACCAAACCCTGTTCGCGCAGGCGACGCGACTGGAATGGATATTCCGGTTTCGGATTGGAAAAATGGCTCACATTAAAATCGGGTTCGACATAATCCTCGCTCCCTTCCGTTGTCGTTGCCATTGTCACAGCATCCGTGCGCGGACTCGAATCTTCCAAGACAAACGATTCAACCGGAGCAACGGGTGGAATATCCACAGTGATTGAAGCAGGTGCGGGAACGGGTGCTGGAATGGGTGCGGGAACGGGCTTGGGAGCGGGAACCCTTGGCGGTGGCTCCGGTACGCGCACGGGACGCGGTTCAACAAGCAATGGCGGCAAAAGCACGGGAGCGGGCGGAGGCATTTCGATCCAGCGCACCTGCAAGATGGTGGATTCTTCGCTGTATCGCGGCGGTTCGGACAAACGCAAAAGCGCCGCCGCGCCGGCAACATGCAAACACACCACCAGCACCAGCAAAAACCCGCGTGCGGTAAGCGGTACAGAATCGGCTGCCCAGTCATTCATGGCGCAGGGCGACTTTGGTTCAAACGCATACACTTTTCACCCTCTCCCCTCGCGGGAGAGGGGGCTGTGATCTTTTCAACCCCTCTCCCACAAGGGGAGAAGGGAGCAAAGCGCGGCGCCTCCTTGCAGGAAGGTATCCACTTAAAACCAAAATTGCTATAACGGAAAAACAATTTCATCATCACGACTCGGTTTCATTTTTCATTTTTTTTTTCACTACGACGACACACGCAGCGGAAATTCATCCAGCGCCTTCTGCCGGATTCGCTGCCGATCCCAGAAAAAACAGCGCAGCGTCCGACTGACCGTGCGAAAGGCCATCGCTTCCCAGGGAACGTCCGATTCGCTAAAGAGACGCGCTTCAAGACTCTCCGCCCCGGCGGAAAATTCGGGATGCGGCAAGTCGGCAAGAAACATCAAATGCAGTTGACCGATTTTCGGAACGGTCATCACGGTGTAAAGTCGATCAAGAACAACCGCCGCGTTTGCTTCTTCCAGCGTTTCACGTCGCGCACCTTCGTCAATCGACTCACCGATTTCGAGGAAACCGGCAGGCAACGTCCAAAGACCATAACGCGGCTCAATAGCGCGACGACACAGCAGCACTTGGTCTTTCCAGCGCGGCAACGTGCCGACGACGCTCTTGGGATTCAGGTAATGAATGTGCCCACATTGCCGACAGACATGGCGCGGCTTCAAATCTCCGTCGGGGATCCGAAGCTCCAGCGCTGCCGCACCGCAATGACTGCAAAAATTTAGTGCCATGATCGTAAATATTTTAACCGCAATCAGAGGGTAGTGCGTAGCCCGGATAAGCGAAGCGCCATCCGGGAACCCAAAAACATGATTTAACCGCAAAGAACGCAAAGAAAGGAGCGCGGGCGTCCCGCCCGCATCCCCCCATCCCAACCTTCCCCCGCAGGCGGGGGAAGGGGCTTTCCTTCTTCGCGGCTTCGCGCCTTCGCGTGAGATGGTTTTCTGGATTCTGCGACTCCGCTTCGCGCAGAATGACGGTAATTTTTTCGTGACTTTCGTGTTTTTCGTGGTTAACGTTTAATAAAATGCTCCCGATAATATTTCAATTCATCAATCGACTCGTACACATCAGCCAAAGCTTCGTGTTTGGAATCTTTGTTGAAGCCACGCGCAATCTCCGGTTGCCAACGACGACACAGTTCTTTCAGTGTTGAAACATCGAGGTTGCGGTAATGAAAAAACGCTTCCAGTTGCGGCATCCACCGCGCCAGAAAGCGGCGATCCTGACAAATGCTGTTGCCGCACATCGGCGATGCCTGCGCGGTAACGTGCTCTTTCAGAAATGCCAACGCCTGTGACTCAACGTCGGCTTCCGACAGTGTTGAGATTTTGACGCGATCAATCAGCCCCGAACGTCCGTGCATGCTTTGATTCCAGGCATCCATCGCCGCCAACACGGCGTCTTCCTGATGCACCGCCCATACCGGCGCTTCCGCCACGACGTTTAACGCAGCATCGGTGACCACCATCGCCACTTCCAGAATCCGGTCGGAATCGGGCTGCAAGCCGGTCATTTCAAGGTCCAACCAGATCAAACGGTCATCAGAAACAGTCATTTGCACCTCCTTCTCTCTTTTCACCCCTGCCGCCCCGCATATAGTGAACTGCATAAATCTTCAGGCGAGGCGGCAAGCCGAAGACAGTACAAGTAGTACGGCAGGGCGAAGCCAACGAAGTATGAAGGTTTATGCAGTTCACTATAAACATCGCGCCGCCTCTTCAAGTACAATAAGCAGGTTTTAATTGTCGCATATTCTTTCGGTCATTTTGTCATGCTTTGGTTCACCGTTATTTTTCTTGTTGCGTTGTTGCTGACACTGGTGCTGCGTCACTGGCTGTCGCTCCGTCAATGCCGTCATGTCGCGGCACACCGCGATGCCGTCCCCGCCGCTTTTGCCGAACGCATCGCCCTGTCCGCCCATCAGAAAGCGGCCGATTACACGCTCGCCAAGCACGCTTTTGGCCGCATTGAGGTTTTTGTCGATGCGGCGATTCTGCTTGTCTGGACGCTTGGCGGCGGTCTGGCCTTGTTGATGGTCGCAACAGCCCACTTGCCTTTCGGCGCGTTGTGGCAGGATGTCGCGCTTCTTCTCGCGGTGGCGCTGATCGGCGGCATTCTCGGATTGCCGTTTTCTTATTACAGCACTTTCGGAATCGAAGCGCGTTTCGGTTTTAATCGCACCAGCCGCGCCCTGTGGTTTGTCGATCTCCTCAAAAGCACTTTGTTGTCGCTGCTCATCGGCATCCCGCTGATCGCGTTGTTGCTGTGGCTGATGCGTGCGGCGGGATCGCTGTGGTGGCTGTGGGCGTGGTTTGTTTTCATGGGATTCCAGTTGTTGATGCTGGTCATTTATCCGACGCTGATCGCGCCGCTGTTTAACAAATTTGAACCGCTTCCCGAAGGCGCAACGCGTACCCGCATCGAAGCGCTGCTTGCCCGCTGCGGCTTCACAGCCAGCGGCTTGTTCGTGATGGACGGCAGCCGACGCAGCAGTCACGGCAACGCTTACTTCACCGGCCTCGGTCGCTCCAAGCGCGTCGTGTTTTTCGACACGCTGTTCAATCGGTTAAACGAAGACGAAATCGAAGCGGTGCTGGCGCATGAACTGGGGCATTTCAAACGTCACCACATTAAAAAACGCATCGTCTTTTCGACGTTGCTGTCGCTGGCGTTTCTCGCATTGCTGGCCTGGCTGATGCAACAGCCCTGGTTTTTCGGCGGTCTGGGCATTCCCGCCGATCAGGTGAGCGCCGCCATGATGCGCCCGGGTGTTGCGCTGTCTTTGTTCATGTTGGCGCTTCCTGTATTCATCTTTCTGCTTACGCCGCTGGGCGCTGCTTACTCACGACGTCACGAGTTTGAAGCCGACGCCTACGCCGCCGCCCACGCGTCCGCTACCGCGCTGGAGCAGGCATTGGTGCGTCTGTATGAAGACAACGCCGCAACGTTAACGCCCGATCCGGTTCATTCGGCGTTTTACGATTCGCATCCTCCGGCAGCGATCCGAATCGCGCATCTTCGTGCGCTTCATCGCGCCGATTAAATCGCGTGTCTGAAAACAAAACACCGCACGGGTTAATCGTCGAAACGTTTCGTCGCCATTACACCGTGGCGCTTGATACTGGCGACCGTCTCGACTGCGTTTTGAAAGGACGGAACACGACTTTGGCTTGCGGCGACGAAGTAGAAGTTGAACGCATCCGCGGTGGTGGCGCGATCACTTCCTTAAAACCGCGACAAAATCTTTTTTATCGCTCCGACGCCGTTCGCCAAAAGTTGATCGCCGCCAACGCGACACAAATTCTCGGCGTTGTCGCGCCGGACATTGCGCTCGACGAAATGCTGCTCAACCGCTGGATCGTCGCCGCCGAAGCCGCGCATTGCCGCTTCGTGCTGATCGCCAACAAGCGCGATCTTTCCGGTTTTTCTTCCCTGCGTGACCGCCTCAAACCGTATGAAGCGCTCGGCTATCCGGTTGTCGAAACCTGCGCCAAAAACGATGTGGCCGCGCTTTGGCCCTGGCTGGAACATCGACAAAGTGTTTTGATCGGTCAGTCGGGCATGGGAAAATCAACATTGATCAACACGCTTTTTCCCGGAGTACGCAGCGAAACCGCAGCGGTGTCGAAAGCACTCGGCAGCGGCAAACACACCACGACTTCAGCAACCTTATACCCGTTGCCGACACCTCGTTCCGGCTGGATCATCGACATTCCGGGAATGAAAGTTTTTGGTTTGGCGCATTTGACGCCGGATGAATTGACCGCCGCGTTCAAAGACATCGCACCGCTGGTCACGCATTGCCGCTTCCGTGATTGTCGGCATGATAAAGAACCCGATTGCGCCGTGCAGAAAGCGCTAAACGAAGGACGCATTCACCCCAAGCGGCTTGAGTTGCTGCAAACCTTGATTCGGGAGTCGTCGGTGTAACCGCAATGGTTAGATTCCACGCGGCGGCACGGAGAAAAAACCTTAACCACGAAAAACACGAAAGTCACGAAAAAGAATATGCGCAGAGTGGGCGTAGGGTGGATAAGCGAAGCGCAATCCACCAACAACAAACCCCCGCCCGCCTTCGGCGGGCACCCCCTTTGGAAAGGGGGCTTTCCTTCTCCGCGTGAAGCCAAGCGCTGGGATTCGCTACGCTCATCGCCAGCCTACGGTTCTCCGCTTCGCGCAAACGATATTTTTTTCGTGGCTTTCGTGTTTTTCGTGGTTAAAGCTTTTTTCTTCGCCGCTTCGCGTCTTCGCGTGAGGCCAACCATAGCCTTTTCGTGATTTTCGTGTTTTTCGTGGTTAAGGTTTTTTCTTCGCGGTTAATCTTTTTCCTCAAGCTTCTTTGCTTCCGCCGCGATCACATCGCGGTACGCTTCGAGCGCCAGTCGCCGGTTCTGAAACAACCGCACCGGCAAGGTTTCGGTGTCGCTCCGTTGCATCCGCATCCACTTCGTGATTTGCTCGGTACGTCCGGTCAACGCGAGGACAATACCGCGCCCCGCCAGCGTTTTGCTCAGGTCGTACAGCATCAGTGCGCCCGTCAGGTCGATGTGGTTGATGGAGCGCCCGTCAACCACCACCCAGCGGACAGGCGTTTCTGAAGCGTCGATCAGTTCCGTCATGCGCTGCTTGAAATGGTTGGCATTGAAGAAGATCAGCGACGCTTCGAAACGGTAAAACAGCAATCCGGGGACTTCTTTTGCTTCGGGATAATGTTCGAGTTCATAAAAATCGCCCTGCGATTCGATCAGTCCCAGACGGTAATCCAGAGGACGCGCTGTCCGCATCAGAAAACGAAGCAACGCCAGCAACACCGCCAGCAAAATTCCCTGCATTACGCC
>JAITMH010000139.1 GCA_031277445.1 Burkholderiales bacterium | reverse complement strand
AAATAACCCCAACCCTTATCTTGCTTTGTTTTTTTATAGAACCATCCATCAGGTTTCAGGAAAGCGCTTTTTGTTTCGGCTTGCCTTTCCCACGAATACCCATCCGGAGGAGGAGGCATTTTTTTCTGCGCTACAGAAATATGAGGGTAAAGGATGAGTAGAGAAAAAAAAGGAAGGAAAAATAGCTTCTTCATGGAAATGACCTTTTCAGTTATAAAGTGCGCCCATTAAAAGTTCAGCTTCGCGTCACGCGCACCAGTTCCGCCAGCGATGTTTTGCCCGCTTTTGTGTTACCACGCAACCAGCGCATTCCGTCCTGACGCAGCGACGACATGCCCTCCTGCGCTGCGTGGACGCGTAGCGTTTCCTCGGAAGCGCTCTCGTGGATCCGTTTTCGCATGGCGTCGTTCACTTGCAGCAGCTCGTAAATGCCGGTGCGACCACGATAGCCGCTCTGGTTGCATTGTTCGCAGCCCGTTGGCGCATACAGTTTGTCGATGCCTGTCAGCCCCATTTTTTCGAGCAGTTGCGCTTCGGCTTCGGTTGGTGGCGCGGCTTTGCGACAATGCGGACACAACACGCGCACCAGCCGCTGCGCCAGCACACCGAGCAGACTCGATGCCAGCAGATACGGCTCGATACCCATGTCGGCCAGTCGCGTCACGGCGCTCGGCGCGTCGTTGGTGTGCAGCGTCGCCAGCACCAGATGACCGGTCAGCGACGCCTGCACAGCGATTTGCGCGGTTTCAAGATCGCGGATTTCACCGATCATGATCACGTCCGGGTCTTGCCGCAGAATCGAACGCAATGCTCGCGCAAACGACAGTTCGATGCGCGGATTGATTTGTGTTTGCGCGACGCCATCGAGTGCGTATTCAATCGGGTCTTCGACGGTCATCAGGTTGATGCGGCCTCGCTCCAGCCGCGACAATGCCGCGTACAGCGTCGTCGTTTTGCCGGAACCGGTCGGCCCCGTCACCAGAAAGATGCCGTGCGGCTCGCGGATGATGCGGTCTATGTCGGTCAACAACGTGTCGTCCATGCCGAGCGCCGACAGGTCGAGCCGCGCCGCTTCTTTGTCGAGCAAGCGCAGCACGACGCGCTCGCCGTGTCCGGTCGGCAAAGTTGAAACGCGCACGTCAACGCTCTTGCCGCCGAGCCGCAATGTGATTCGTCCATCCTGCGGCAAACGCTTTTCGGCGATGTCGAGACTCGCCATGATTTTGAGCCGCGACACCAGCGCCGCATGCAGCGCACGAGGCGGTTCGATCACGTCGCGCAACACGCCGTCCAGTCGGAAGCGAACGACCGAGCGCGTTTCGTAAGGCTCAAAGTGCAAATCGGATACCTGTTCGCGCAACGCCTGCAACAGCAGCGCGTTAATCATTCGGATAACCGGCGCTTCGGCGCTGTCGTCGAGCAAATCTTCGGTGGTCGGCATCTCCTGCAACAACTGCGAAAGATCGGTGTCACGCGCCAGTTCTTCGTTCAACGCGCCCGCTTCCGTGCCGACGTTATACGCTTTCGCCAGCGCTTCGTTGAAACGCTGCGCGTCGGTTTCTTCAATCGTGACCGGCTTGCGATAAACGCGCCGCACTTCCTGCAACGCTTCAACGCTTACTCCCGGTCGAATCAGCACGGTCAACGCGGCGTCCGACTCACGCCAAGGCAAAACGCCTTGCGCTTTAGCGAAGGGATAGGGGATTTTCGGGACGGGCGACGTTGACATTTTTTATTTAACCACGAAAGACACGAAAAGCACGAAAATAGAAAAAGTCATAGCACAAAAAGCCCCATGAGGTTCAGTTTTTACTTAACCACAAAGAACACAAAAATTTTTTCGTGACCTTCGTGCTTTTCGTGGTTAAAAAATTGGCGTTCTTTGCGGTTAAACGTGTTTAAGGCGTCGTTGCCGATTCGGAATCCAGCCATGTCCGCCCCGGTAAAAACGGCAACGGCGACACCAGCATCGCGCCGGATGGCAATGGTTCGCCACGTTGCGGTGTCGGTAATGGCCTTTCACTTCCCGGCAGCAACGCCTGCGGCAGCAATTCGGGAATCGTCGGATCGGTCCAGAAGAAACGTTCCTGCGGCGCCAGATTTTTCTGCTCGCCCATCAGATAGCGGTAACGCTCGGTCGTGTATTCGCGGCTGTCGGCAGCGGAGCGGACGATGGTCGGTTTCAAAAAAATCAGCAGATTGCTTTTCTGGCGGCTGCGCTTATCGTAACGGAACAGGTGGCCGAGAATGGGAATATCACCCAGGATCGGTACGCTGTCCATGCCGTCCTCCATCCGGTCTTCGATCAGCCCGCCGAGTACGATGATTTGCGAATCGTCAACAGCCACCGCCGATTCGAGAAAACGCTTCGAAAGCGTCGGCCCTGATTGCATTGCTACTGAGGTGTTCGCATTCGTCACGCGCGACACCTCCTGATAAATGTTCAGGCGCACCGTGCCGTTTTCGGTGATCTGCGGTTTGATCCGCAGCATCAGACCGACATCTTGGCGGTCAAATGTTTGAAACGGGTTGACCGTGCTGGCGTCTCCCGTTGTCGAATACTGACCGGACAGGAGCGGAACATTTTGCCCGACCATGATCTGCGCTTCCTGATTGTCAAGCGTCAAAAGCGTCGGTGTCGAAAGTATGTTAGCTTTTGCCTGCGATTCCAGCGCACGCGCTAAAAAGGCGAGATTGAAGAATTCTTGCCCCATAATATCCACGGTTCCCCGGATGAAGCCGAGATTCAACCCCGGCGCAACACCGCCGACGATAGCACCGGTGGCAGGATTAGGAACACCTAATGGGTTTTGGGCAATGTCTATAATGTTTTGTCCGCTGTTGCGACCGCCGAAATTGGTGCCTCCTATCACTCCCCTGCCTGAGTCGCGTGGATTAACCTGCCATTGAATCCCGAATTCCGCCGCCTTGTCGGCCTCCATTTCGACGATCAGCGCTTCAATGAACACCTGCGCACGCGGCACGTCGAGTTTTTCAACGACGGCGCGAATGGTGTTATAGACCGGTTCCGGCGCCATCACCACGATGGAATTGGTCGCAATGTCGGCTTGCACGGTGATGCCGTCAGCGGAAAAGGAGACACCGCCTTCCTGCGGCGGCGCGAACGGCAACGGTTCAATATTGGCCATCGCGCCTGCGGAAAGCGACGTGGCCGACGATGCGCCCGGATTAAACGCTGCTCCCGGTCGGACTATGTTTGTCGTCACGCTGGCGCTGTTGCCGGTCAGCACGCCTTGCAAGGTCTGCGCGACGCTTTGGGCGTCGGCGTTTTTCAGATAGATGATGAAGATGTTGCCTTCGGGACGCCCGGGTACGTCAAGCTTTTCGATGAATTCGCGCACCCGCTCGGCACGACCCGGATTGTCGGAACGAATCAGTATGCTGTTCGAACGTGGGTCGGCAACCAGCGCCACGCGCTGCATCGTATCGCCGCCGGGCGTTCCCGTATTAACCGTTGCGCCTTCGACAAACAGTTTGTTCAGCATCGGCAACATGTCAAGCGCCGACGCATTTTTAAGCGGCACCATCAGCGGTTCACCGATAGGCGGCTGGTCGAGCGAAGCGATGACCCGCTCAAGCCGTCTCATGTTTTCAGCGTAATCGGTGATGACCAGCGCGTTGCTTCCGGGAAACGCCAGCACTGAATTGTTCGGCGCCACCAATGGCCGCAACACGCCCACCATCGGCGCGGCAGATTCGTAGCGCAAAGGGATCACCTTGGTGATCAACTGATCGCCACCTGCTTTTTCCGCACCGCCGTATTGCTTCGCATCGGCTTCGGCCACAATGCGAACCACGCCCTCGCCTTCAACGGCGGTAATGCCTTGCAAACGCAACGCGGACAACAATGTCGGATAGACCAGATCGCGTGAAACCGGCTGCGTCGAAATAATGTTGACGGTGCCTTTGACTTTTGGGTCGATGATGAAATTTCGGCCTGTAATTTCGGAGACGGTGCGGATGACTGCCTCAATGTCGGCATTGACGAAGTTGAGTGTGACCTCGCCGTTACCGTTCTGGCCGTTACTCCAACTGCTGTTCTGCGCCATCACCGGCAATGCCGCCAGCAGCATGATCAAGATGCCGCGCCGCCAACACGCTCTAAGAAGTTGAGTCCTCATCGTCTGCCATCGCGGAAAACACGCCTGGGCGCGTTTTCACTCCCTTTCGGAAATTTCCGGAAAATGAAACGTCATCATAGCAGGGATTGGTGGGTCAATTGCGGGTTTCAGCGCGTTTTTTCGGCAACACCCTCAGCGATCCCTTTCCTGCCAGCGCGCCGCTTCCAGCGTATTGGCAAGCAGTGTCGCAATCGTCATCGGGCCGACGCCGCCCGGCACGGGCGTGATCCATGAAGCGCGGCGGCTCGCCGTTTCAAAATCGACATCGCCGCACAGCTTGCCGTCAGCCAGCCGGTTGATGCCAACATCGAGCACGATTGCGCCGGATTTGATCCAGTCGCCTTCGACGAAACGCGGTTTACCGATGCCGGCAACAACAATGTCGGCCTGACCGATCAGCTTCGGCAAATCGTAGGTTTTCGAGTGGCAAACGGTGATGGTGCAACGCGCCATCAGCAACTCCAGCGCCATCGGTCGCCCCACGATGTTCGATTGTCCGACGATAACGGCATGCTTGCCGATCAAATCTTCGCCGGTTTCGCGCAGCAAGCGCATGCAGCCATAGGGCGTACATGGGCGCAATGTCGGCATCTTGAGCACCAGCCGCCCCACGTTGTACGGGTGAAAACCATCGACATCTTTTTTCGGGTCGATGCGCTCAATCACCCGCTCGGCGTCGATTTGCGTCGGCAGCGGCAGTTGCACGAGAATGCCGTGTACTTCAGCGTTCGCATTCAACTCGTCGATCAGCGACAACAGTGTTTTTTCGGAAGAATCTGCGGGAAGGTCATACGAAAAGGACTTCATGCCGACCGCTTCGGTCGTCCGCCGTTTGTTGCGCACATAAACCGCCGATGCCGGATCGTCACCCACGCAAACCACCGCCAGTCCCGGCGGCGGCAAGCCTTGCGCACCACGTTGCGCGACCGCCTCGCGCACTTCTTCCACCACCTGCGCGGCAATCGCCTTGCCGTCAATCACTCGTGCTGTCGTTGTATGGTCTGTCATTGTTTTTCCTTTGTTGCGTTTTTATGCTCCGCCAACCCGCCTGTCAAAAGCGCTTCGGCAACCCGGCCTGACGCAAAACAGCATTGGCTGTGTGCCTCGATTTGATCTTGTGATCTACGGCCCATCAGAGAACTTGCGCCGTCTGAGCCACTGAGAAACGCCGCGCCAATAGCTCAAAGGGAACTTCAGCCCCCAGAGACACGCCATTCGCTTCGAGAAGTTCGGGAACCATGCGCTCCAGTTTGGCGGATAACGCTTCCAGCGTTTCCGCTTCCGTCGCCAGCCCCGGTACATCATCGGAGGTGGCAACCCACACTTTGGCCTCCTGATCCCATTCTGCGCGAATAAAAAATATTTTTTGCACAACAACCTCTTCGCCTGCTGCTAATGGTTTATTTTGCGGCATCCTCTTGCAATTCGCAAGCCGCCCGCCAGTGACTGCCCTCAAAAAACAATCGGCGCATCAACAAGCGGTTTAACCCCCACCGCTTCATGAAACCGGCCTGCCATCGTCTGCCAGCGCCGCGTCAATGTTGCTGACCGCTCCACCGATTGCTTCTCATCAAGCGATGGTGCCCAGCGCGTCAGCATGTCGTCGATAGCGACAAAATCATTGCACGCCAGCACGACATCGCAACCCGCCGCCAGCGCCGCGTC
>JAITMH010000138.1 GCA_031277445.1 Burkholderiales bacterium | reverse complement strand
CAAGTTGTCAGGAATTTCTCCGTCCATTTCACGAAAATAACATTCAAGCGCTGCTTCAACGCTGGTATCGATCTGACGTGCGGCTTTGGCGAGATTTTTTTTCATGGTCAGGCTACCTTGGGGTAAGGAAAGGCATCGGTAGAAACAGCCGCCGATACCGTATCGAAAAAACGGAATAATGCTGTCCGCTGGGCTGCTGCAGTATCGGCTGCGTTGAGGTGTTGCCGCAAGTTCTGCGCATCGTTGCTTTCCAAAACAGGGAAACAACGATGCAGATGACGCAGATAATGGCCAAGATGCTTGCGTGCGATTCGGACACCGTGCGTTTCGCCATAAAATTCGTAAAGCGCGGCAAGGTGCGCGTCGATCACCGCGAAGCGTTCTTCCAGCGTCAACGGCAATGGCAAAACACCGTGCGCCGCAAAGTGCGCGATATCGCGGAACAACCAGGGTTGTCCCAATGCGCCGCGTCCGATCATCACGCCGTCGGCGCCGGTTTCACGCAAGACACGCAACGCTTTGTGCGGCGAATCAATATCACCGTTCGCCAATACCGGAATGTGAACGGCGCGTTTGACGGCGGCAATCGTTTCGTATTCGGCGGAACCGGCGAAGGCGCAGGCACGGGTGCGGCCATGCAGCGCCAGCATCGCCACACCGGCATCTTCGGCCAATCGAGCGATGCGTACAGCGTTGCGCATCGTCGGCGACGTGCCGGTGCGGAATTTCAATGTCACGGGAACATCGACGGCACGAACGACCGCAGTCAGAATGTGTGCAACACGCGCCTCATCAGACAACAACGCCGATCCGGCAGCGGCATTGCAAACCTTCCTGGCGGGGCATCCCATGTTGATGTCGATAATGTGTGCGCCGCGAGCAACACTGTAACGCGCCGCTTCAGCCATTTGCGCTGGATCGTTGCCGACCAGTTGCACGGCAATCGGCGTTGGTTCGCCACGGTAATCCGTGCGCTGTTGCGATTTTTTGGAGCGTCTAAGGTGCGGTTGTGCGCTGGTCATCTCCGCGACGACGTATCCCGCACCCCAATGTCGGCACAAAGCGCGAAACGGTTTGTCGGTCAAACCTGCCATCGGCGCCAGCGCCAAGCCGTTGTCAATGCGGTGCGAACCGATCATGAATGCCGCTCCAGGGGCATCGGGGACGGTATTGGCGGCGACGAAAGACGAAGCGTTCAACGAAAAACCTCGGACAATGGGTAATGATGGCGTAGCAAAACGATGGGGGCGCCCGCGAATGATTCCGGGCGTTCCGCATTATATCTCACGCGAAGGCGCGAAGACGCGAAGAAAAACCTTTAACCACGAAAAACACGAAATTCACGAAAAAAATCAGCGTCATTATGCGCGAAGGCGCACCACAGCCCCCTCTCCGGCAAGTGGGAAACAAACCCCCGTCCGCCTTCGGCGGCCACCCCCCTTTGAAAAGGGGGCTTTTTTTCTCCGCGCCCTCCGCGCCTCCGCGTGAAGCAAATGTTGGGGCTCGCTTCGCTCACCGCCAACCTACGCGCTACGCGCTTTTCTTCTTCGCGGCTTCGCGGCTTCGCGTGAGAATTTCTTTGCGCTCTTTGCGCTCTTTGCGTTCTTTGCGGTAAATTTTTCGTGTTTTTCGTGGTTAATGATTTTTTTCTGTCAACCGGAAAACGCCTTCCACACCATGTATCCCCCCAAGCTGTAAAGAAGAAACGCGAAGCAGCGGCGAATCGTAGCCACAGGCCAGCGGTGCGCGGCGCGAGCGCCCAGCGGCGCGAAAAAAATGCTGGTCGCGGCAATCGCGATCAGCGCCGGCACATAGACGTAACCGAAGGAATAAGCCGGACGATCAGCGACACCCCAGCCGGCGATGATGAAACCGAGGGTGCTGGCCGCAGCGATTGGAAAACCCATCGCCGCCGAAGTGGCGACTGCGTTGCGGATCGAAATGTTGTTCCATATCAGATACGGCACCGACAAAAAACCGCCGCCTGCACCGATCAAACTGGAAATAACGCCGATAAAGGTACCGACGCCAACCAATCCGGCGCGTTTGGGCAATTCGCGGGAAGCCTTCGGCGTTTTGCCCAGCAACATTTGCGTCGCGGAAAACGCCGTGAACAGCGCAAAAAGCAACGCCAGCGGCGTCATCGGAAGCAGGCTGGCGATTTGCGCCCCCAAAAAACCGCCGAGCAACAAGCCCGGAACGATTGTGCGACACACCGGCCACAGAATCGCACGGTGGGCGTAATGCGCACGAAGCGACGAGAGCGAAGTAAAGACGATGGTGGACGCCGATGTCGCAACGGCCATGTGAACGATTTGTTCGCTGGAAGTGACATGCTGCGCCAGAAGCATCGTAATGAAAGGCACGGTCAACAAACCGCCGCCGATGCCGAGCAGTCCGGCAAGAAAACCGACCACCGCGCCTAACAGCAGCAACCCAGCAAAAATCAGCACAGTTTCCATTCTTGTCTTCTTGCCGGGAGCGCCATGATCAAAGTGATTATTGTATCGCCATTCCTGAAAAATTTTCTCGCGCTGTGCCTTTTCTCTTGATCCAGCAACCCTCTCCCCCACCTCTCATTTGCGTGAGTCTGGCTACGGCGCGGATTCTCCCTCCTGTCTTTTTGTAGGCAAAC
>JAITMH010000010.1 GCA_031277445.1 Burkholderiales bacterium | reverse complement strand
TCGCGCTCAGTTTGCCGTAACCAGCGGCGCAAGGTGTCGTCTTTGCAGCCGATCTTCGCAGCAACGGACTGGATGGCCGCCCACTGCGAGGGGTACTCGTTCTGGTGTTCCAAAACCAGTCGCACGGCGCGCTCTCTAACTTCTTTGGAATAGTGTGTGTTTGTCTTCATAAGCTCCATTCTCTCTTAAGTTGGAGCCTCCAGAGTTCCCGGGGCGGTTCACTTTTGAGTTCTTCTTCGCGGCTTCGCGCCTTCGCGTGAGGCAAAACGCTGGGATTCGCTGCGCTCATCGCCAGCCTACGATTCTTCGCTTCGCGCAGACGATCATTTTTTCGTGATTTTCGTGTCCTTCGTGGTTAAAAGCTTTTTTCTCCGCGTGAAGCCAACCCGTCGCGGTTCGCTACGCTCACCACGACCTATATTCTTTGCGTTCTTTGCGGTTAAATTGTTTTTCCGTGTGAAACGAGCAGGGCAGGTTTGAAACCTGCCCCTACGGAATCTGATCCCTGATCCCTGATCCCTGATCCCTGATCCCTGATCCCTGACCGCTGATACCTGAATCACTTGCCACGCATGAACAGCGCGTCGAGCGATTCAAGCGTAAACTGATACCAGGTCGGGCGACCGTGGTTACATTGCCCGCCGCGCTCGGTGTGTTCCATATCGCGCAACAATGCATTCATTTCGGGAATGGTCAGCAGACGGTGTGCGCGTACTGCGCCGTGGCACGCCATGGTTGCCAGCAATTCGTTTCGGCGCACTTCGATTTCCTGTGTGCTTCCGCAATCGTGCAAATCGCGCAGCACGGCACGCGCCAAACGCTCTGCATCGGCGTCCTGCAACATGGCCGGAAGACAACGAATCGCCAGCGTTGCCGGCCCCATGGCGTTCAATTCAAAACCCAGCGTTGCCAGAGTTTCAGCATGCGCTTCGGCTGTCGCCATTTCCAGTGTTGTTGCCGCCATGGATACCGGCATCAGCAATTGTTGCGATGGCAGTGGACGCGATGCGGCGGTTTCTTTCATTCGTTCATAAACAATGCGCTCATGCGCGGCGTGCATGTCGATCAACACCAAGCCCGCATGGTTCTGCGCAAGTATGTAAATACCGTGCAGTTGCGCAATCGCAAAGCCCAGCGGCGGAACGCCTGTGGATACGTCTTCGGCAACGGCGGACAACGCTGATGATGAAGTAGCATTTTCAGTCACCGCAGAAGATTTCGCTCCAAACAGTTTTCCGTAAAACGGTGACGGCCCTAACCCTTCGGGCGTTGCCGCTTCGCGTACCGGCAATGAGAACGCTGCTTGCGTCGGTTGGTAACAGGCGGATGTTCGCGGCGCGTTCGCAGCGTGTTCCGGCGCTTCCGTAATATAAGAGCGTCGCGCTTCAAGGTTCGAATGTTGGACGTTGCCCGTTGCGCTGCTCGCTGCGCGACTCATTGCAACCTGACTTCCGACCGGCAACGCCAGCGCTCGCTCGACGCTTTGTCGAATGAAACGATGAATCGCCTGACTGTCTCGAAAACGAACTTCGGTTTTCTGCGGGTGAACGTTGACATCAACGCTGCGCGCATCAAGCGTCAGCCACAGCGCGTAGGACGGTTGTCGCCCGCCGTGCAAAACATCACGAAACGCTTCGCGCAGCGCGTGCAGCACAACGCGGTCACGCACAAAACGACCATTCACAAAAAAATAGGCGGCGTCTTTCGGCGGCGCTATCCCGGCTGCCGGAGATACTACGTAACCGGTCAGTCGCAAATCGGCTGCTGCTGTATCCAGAAAACGTGCGCCTTGGGCAAACGCTTCTCCCAGCGCTTGCTGTACGCGCTCTTCGCGTGTCGCACCCGGCCAGCGATGAATCTCCCGGCCATTGTGCCGCAACAAAAAAGCAACGTCGGGATAGGCCAGCGCAATGCGGCGAAATGTTTCCTCGCAATGCGCCCATTCGGTTGCTTCGGTGCGCAAAAATTTTCGGCGCGCCGGTGTGTTGAAATACAAATCGTCGAGTGTGATCGTCGTTCCCGACGCCAGCGCCGCCGGTTCAACCGCGCCGACGGTTCCGCCTTCGACATCAAGCCGCCAGGCATGCGCCGCACCACGCGCACGCGACACCAGCGAGAAACGCGACACCGCCGCCATCGACGCCAACGCTTCGCCGCGAAAACCCAGTGTCGCAATCGCGTCAAGATCGGAGGGCGCAACAATTTTCGACGTGGCATGACGCGCCACCGCTTGCGGCAAGTCTTCGCGCTCCATGCCGGTTCCGTCGTCGCTTACTTGCAAACGTTTGCAACCGCCGCCGGTCAGCGTCACTTCAATGTGTGTCGCCTGCGCGTCGAGGCTGTTCTCCAGCAATTCTTTCAACGCGGCTGCCGGTCGCTCAACCACCTCACCAGCAGCGATCTGGTTGATGAGTTGATCGGAAAGCGGATGAATGACGGGCATAGGTATCAGGAATCAGAGGCCAGGGATCAGAGGTCAGAGAACCCCATCCCCACCCTAACCCTCCCCTTGAAGGGAAGGGAATTTTTCGTTCCTTTGCGTCTTCGCGCCTTCGCGTGAGGCGGTTTTCTGATCCCTGATCCCTGTTATCTGCGCATACGCCGAATGGTTATGAATGGACTCAAAATTTTCCGCTTCGACGCTGAATGAGGCCAGGCGTTTGTCCGCCGCCAGCCGCTGCGCAATGCTGCGCACCATATCTTCAACAAAATTGGGATGGTCGTAGGCGTATTCGGTGACGTACTTTTCGTCGGCGCGTTTCAGAATCGCGTAAAGCTCGCTCGACGCTTCCTCCTCGGCAATCCGAATCAAATCCATCACGAAAATCGGCTCATTCAACGTCGCGCCCAGCGTCACTACCGAACGCTGGTTGTGCGCCCCGTAATCGGAGATTTTTTTCGAGCAAGGACACAACGAAGTGACGGGAATATCGACTTCCACCTTCTCACGGTATTGCCCTTCTTTTTCTTCCGCGCTCAAACGCACTTGATAATCCATCGTGCTTTCGATCCCGGAAACCGGCGCTTTTTTGCGCACAAAGAAATCAAACGCCAAATGTATTTCACCTGCCGTTGTTCCAAGCCGCTTAAGCAGCAACGCCGACCAGTCGCGCAATGCGCCGACGGTTAACGGTTTCTTTGCGCTCTTCTCACGCATTTCTTCAAACAAGGTCACCAGCCGCGACATGTGCGTACCCTTTTGGTGCGCCGACAGCATGATGTAAGCGCTGCATGTTGCAATTGTCGGTTGCGCCGTGCCTTCGTGATCGGCGAAATAAATCGGATAACGCAGGCGCTTCACGCCCACACGGTCGATTTTTAAGCGCCGCGTATCATTTTCCGATTGCACGTCGGGTATTGTCGCAGCAATGCGTTTTGCTTCTTTAGCGTTCATGAATTTTCTTGAGTTCCGAATCGGCTGCGCTCAGGAAGGCGCGCTTGCCATTCCTGTATTTGCCGGACAATGCCCGCCGCGTCGAGGCCGCATTGCGCCAGCAATTCTTCCGGCGCACCGTGTTCGACAAAATGATCGGGCAACCCCAGATGCAATATCGGTTTGACGATGCCGGTGTTGGTCAGAAATTCGGCGATGGCCGCTCCCGCGCCGCCCATCACGGCATTTTCTTCGAGCGTTATCAGCGCGTCGTGGGTGTTTGCCAGTTCTTCAATCAACGCGGTATCGAGCGGTTTGACGAAACGCATGTTCGCCACCGTCGCGTCGAGCGTTTCTGCCGCCGTCAGCGCGTTCGTCAATGGTATGCCGAACACCAGCAACGCGATTTTTTTATCGCCGCTTTTGTCACCACCGTTCGTTGCACGACGACGAATTTCACCGCGCCCTACCGGTATCGTTTCCAGCGTCGAGGGTATTGTAATACCCGTACCCGTTCCACGCGGGTAGCGCACGGCTGTCGGCGTTTCCATTCGGAACGCCGTCGTCAGCATCGCACGGCATTCGGCTTCGTCAGACGGCGCCATAATCGTCAGGTTGGGAAGGCAACGCATGAACGACAAATCGAATGCGCCGATGTGCGTCGGCCCATCGGCGCCGACGATACCGGCGCGGTCAATCGCAAACACGACCGGCAAGTTTTGCAACACGACATCGTGAACGAGTTGATCGTAAGCGCGTTGCAAAAACGTTGAATAAATCGCCACCACCGGTTTCAATCCGTCGCATGCCAGACCGGCGGCAAACGTCACCGCGTGCTGCTCGGCGATGCCGACATCGAAATACCGTTGCGGAAATTCGCGTGCAAATTCGGTCAACCCCGAACCTTCACACATCGCCGGCGTAATCGCAACCAGACGCTCATCGGCACGCGCCATGTCGCACAACCATTGACCGAACACTTCCGTGTACGTCGGACAAACCATCGCTTGCGGAACAATGCCTTCGTTCGGATCGAAACGACCGACGCCGTGATAGAGAATCGGGTCTTGCTCCGCCGGTGCGTACCCGTGCCCTTTTTCAGTCACGATGTGCAGCAAACGCGGCCCTTTCAAATCGCGCATGTTGACCAGCGTTTTTGCGAGGGTGTCGATATCGTGTCCATTGATCGGGCCGACGTAAAAGAAACCGAACTCCTCGAACAGCGTGCTCGGCATCAGCATGCCTTTCGTGTGTTCCTCCACCTGCTTCGCAAAACGTTTCATCGGCGGAAATTTTGCAAGAATGTCCTTGCCGCTTTCGCGCACCGAGTTGTACAGCGGACTGGTCAATATTTGCGCCAGGTGTTGATGGAAAGCGCCGACCGGTTTTGAAATCGACATTTCGTTGTCGTTGAGAATCACCAGAAGATTCGCGTCCATCGCACCGGCGTTGTTCAGCGCTTCAAAGGCCATGCCGCCGCTCATCGCGCCGTCACCGATAACCGCCACGACCCGCCGCGAACTGCCACCGGCTTGCGCCGCCACCGCCATACCAAGCGCCGCTGAAATCGACGTCGATGAGTGCGCCGTACCAAACGCATCGTATTCGCTCTCGGCGCGTGACGGAAAACCGGACAACCCGCCTTTTTGCCGCAACGTATGCAAGCGCGCACGCCTGCCGGTCAGCGCCTTGTGCGCGTATGTCTGATGCCCCACGTCCCAGATGATTCGGTCGTCCGGCGTATTGAAAGCGTAATGCAGCGCGACCGTCAACTCAATCACGCCGAGGTTCGACGACAAATGTCCGCCCGTCTGTGAAACCGTTTTCAATACAAAAGCGCGTAACTCCTCAACCAGTTTCGGCAACGCTTCGCGTGGCAATGCCCGCACGTCTTGCGGCGATTCGATTGTATCAAGCAGCGATGTCGGGTTACCGAGCGCGTTGTTTGTCTCCGCTTTGTTCATCACGGTTTCGACAACGTTCTCTGTCGCTGCGTCAGCGTTTTGGGAAACGTCGGTAAACATCGACCCCGAATACGCATTCATGATTTAGCGGCTCCGCGTCACGGCCTGCGCCGCCAACGATTTCAGCGGCCAGGCCGCCGTTCCGAAAAGTTCCAATGCCTGTTGCGCTTCCTCGCACAGCGTGTGCATTTTGTCCTTGGCGTTTTGCAAACCGAGCAGCGCTACATACGTGGCTTTGTTCTGCGCAATATCCTTGCCCGCCGTCTTGCCCAAATCGGGCGTGCTGCCTTCAACATCGAGCACATCATCGGCCACTTGAAACGCCAACCCGACCGCCGCCGCATAACGCATCAATGCCGCGTTTGCCATATGTCCTGCCGACGTACCGCAAGCCGCGCCCAACATCACCGCCGCTTCAATCAGCGCTCCGGTTTTCTTCCGGTGCATCGCTTCCAACGCTTCCATCGTCACCGCTTTGCCGCTCAAATCCCGCGCCTGTCCGCCGACCATTCCGCACGCGCCCACTGCTTTCGCCAGCAACGCGCACGCCGCCGCCGGATCGGGCATCCGGCTTTGCGCCAGCACCAGAAACGCCTGCGCTTGCAACGCATCCCCCGTCAACAACGCCAGCGCTTCACCGAACGCGACGTGACACGCCGGTTGACCGCGCCGCACCGCATCATCATCCATACAAGGCAAATCGTCGTGTACCAGCGAATACGCATGCAACAATTCGACCGCCGCCGCCGGCGCATCCGCCAGCGCAACATCGGCGCCACACAACTCCGCTGCCGCATACACCAGCAACGCCCGCCAGCGTTTCCCGCCGGACAGCGTCGCGTAACGCATCGCCTCCCACAAGCATGACGCTTCCTCCGCTGACGAGGGTGTTGCCAGAAAACGGTCAAGCGCCGCCTCGGCACGCGCACGGTGCGCCGCCTGCCAGGTAATCATCGCCGCCGCCGAAGACGCCGCTTCGGAGGACTCAATCGTCACGCGCTGCGTCATCATCGCCAAACACCTTCAACATACCGTCTTCCAATACCTGCACCTGCTGTTGCGCATCGCGCAAGGCATTCTGGCAATACGCCAACAGCGCCGCACCGCGCTGGTGCGAGGCCAGCGCCTCGGCCAACGGCAAACTGCCCTGCTCCATTCGAGTCACAATCGCTTCCAGTTCGGCCATCGCCGCCTCAAAATTGGCAGGCGTGCTGGCAGAAGCGCTGTCAGAAGAAATACCGGCAGAAGCGGCGGGGGATTTGGCCATGTGTGTCTCGCGTTGCTTACTATCGAAAATGCCCGTTAAAGTGCCTGTTAAACCTTTTCCGTCAAACGACCGGGCAGGGCTAAAGATTCTAACATGCGGCTTCTTTGGTTAATGCCCTATTGATCTTCATGACAGAGGGCGGAGACGGGAAGCAGAGCCTGCCCCCGCGAAAGCGGGGGTTGCTTCCCCTACAAGCAGGGCGTGGCGATTTTGGCGCAGGGGCGGCAATCTGCCGCCCGCCAGCCCCACGTCATTCTGCGCGTGAGCTTACTTTCTGATTACTGATCCCCGATACCTGATCCCTGCCACCCCCAACATCAACGCCAGCAACGCCAACCCCCAATGACCCAGCGTCGGGATGGATGCGGCTGACCCCTGCATCGGGATTACCGTGAAACTTGCACTGCAATTGCGCGCCGCGTCCATCGTCACCGTTGTTGTCGTCGAAGCGCCGGCGCAATCGCCGCTCCAGCCTGCGAAGGCGTAGCCCGCTACCGGTGTTGCAGTCAGAGTGACGTCTGAGCCGATATTATAGACGTAAGTACAGTTGGCGTTGCCGGTAACGGTACAGGACGAAATCCACGGAGCGCTGACGCTGCCGTTCCCGTTCACGCTGACGGTGAGCCTGAATGATTCCGGCGCAGCGCCGAATTCCACCGCGCCGCTGGTGCAGTTACCAGGAGCCGGGCGCGGCGCGTTGCGCTGATCGCGCAGGCCAACACCACCCGGCGGTAGCGCCGCACAGGCGGCCGCCAAACCGTGATCGATCGCAGGACTGCCCGCGTCAGGCATCATCGTCCAGGTCGCGCCGCCGTTGTCCGCCAGCGCGCCAAGAGCGAAAGTGGCGTTGCTGCTGCTGGTGGCCAACGTGAAGTCGCAGCCGGCGCCGCCATCGAGATTGCCGCCTCCATCGGTAATGCCACCGATACCGGCGCCCGCGCAGCTTTGAACCAACGTATTGGCCATCGTGACGTCGCTGTTGGCGGCGGCATGAAAGCCGCCACCGGCATCGCTGTTGCCTGTCAGGGTGACGTGGGTCAGTTCGGTGACGGCGCCCCCTGCGGCGTTTCTGTTAAGAATGCCGCCGCCAATGTTCGAAGCGACGTTGCCGGTCACGGTACTGTTGAACAGCCTGAGGTAGCCCCCGGCGTTATCAATACCGCCGCCATCGTCGGCTTCGTTGCCGGACACCGTGCAATGGTACAGCGTGAGGCTATTCTCCCCATTGGCAATACCGCCGCCGACACCACCGGCAGTATTGTTGGACACCGTGCTGCTGTTCAGCACCGCTGTCCAATCGCTGACGATCCCGCCGCCGTTGTCGATAGCTGTGTTGCCGGACACCGTGCTGAAGTTCACCTGAAGATTGCCCAGAACAAATCCTCCATTTGAAATACCGCCGCCATGACCGCTGCTCGTGTTGCCAATGACGGCGCTTGAGAGCACCGTGGTGAAGCCACCGGCGTTATCAATTCCGCCACCATAGTTGGCGCGGTTGCCGGACACCGTGCTGCCGGACACCGTGAGGGTATTCTGCCCATTGGCAATCCCGCCGCCCTGGCCAGTAGCCGTGTTGCCGGACACCGTGCTGCTGTTCAGCGTAAGCGTTCCCTCGTTGAGAATGCCGCCGCCGTTGTTGGTAGCGGTATTATCGGACACAGTACAGTCGGTCAGCGTGAGCGTACTGTTGGTGTTGATGTAGATGCCGCCGCCAAAGTCAGCCAACCCGTTTCTGATGGTGATATTTGAAAAGGCAATATTGAGTGTCTGCCCCCCAAAACCCACAGAAAACACCCTGACCGCGTTGTTACCGCTGATCGCAAGGCCGGGGCTGCCGCCGCCATCAATCGTCAGGTTCTTGTCCACTCCCAGCGCGCTTTGCAGCGTGATGACGGAATTGGCGGGCAGGTTGAACTCGATGCCGTCACCAACATCACCGCCCACAACAGAAGCAGCGGCAGCAATCGCGTCGCGCAAGCGGCATGTATTGGCATTGCCGGGGGCGCAATTGGCGGCAGCGCCCGCACCGCCGAGGTCGGTGGCGGTGTTGACGGTGATCGTCGCTGCCGATGCCGACGCGACAGCGAACGCCAACCCGAACAACGCAAGCAACCGCATCAGCAACGATGAGCAGTTTTCAAAACGGCTTTTCATGTTCTTTCCCTTTCCGGAAGCGGGGCGCACTCGCGCCCGTCATGCAATGGCACGATTCTACAACCTTTTATGCGCGAAACGAAGCGGAGGCGCGGAGAACGCAGAGGCTCCCGCCCCTTCCGTTTTTCTCCCCTCTCCCGCTTGCGGGAGAGGGGCGGGGGAGAGGGCGACGGGGATAGGTTTCTATCGAAAAAACTCTGGATTGCTTCGCTGCGCTCGCAATGCCGTGTTCTTCGCGCCTCCGAGCAATGGCGATCATTTTTTCGTGGCTTTCGTGCTTTTCGTGGTTAACGCTTTTTTCTTCGCACCTTCGCGTGAAGCGCTTTTCTGATCTCTGATCCCTGATACCTGACCTCTGATCCCTGACCTCTAATTCCTGAACACCACCACCTTGAAAACCCCGCCCATCGCTTCGGGATTGATCAATGTTCGCACCGCCTGCGCAGCAGACAGATACGCCGCTTCTTCGGGTGCGCCGATGCGTGTCAGATGATCGAGAATGCCTTGCTTCTGCAAAAATTCTCCCTGCGTTTGGAAAGATGTCAGCGCCAGTCCGCCGCGTTGCGCCGCTTCGGCCATCGCCACGAAGTCAACGTGACAAGTGATATCGAGCAACCCCGGCCAAAGCAGCGGATCGTTGAGCACATGATGCCGGTAGTACGCCCGCAACGTGCCGCCCGCGTATTGCGCGGGCAATGTCTCTGCGCGCTCGAAACCATAATCGATGATGAATAGCGTACTGCCCGACGTCAAACGCTGTCCCAATGTTTCGAGCAGCGCTTCGCCCGCAATATTGAGTTCAGCAACGTAATCGCCCCGCACCGGAAACCGCGAAGCGGCTAATGCCTGAAGCGCAGGATCAGATAAAGGCTGCGACGCAATAATAAAGCGGCCATCGTCAAGCCTCACACCATGTTCGTACCATGCGTCGCCGACACGTTCCACCACACGCGGCGGTATCGCATCCAGCACTTCATTCATGAACACGACGCCATGAAAAGTATCCGGAAGACGTTCCAACCATTCGACACGGGAAACCAGATCGGGAACCTTGTCGTGTAATGTCTGCCGTTGCCGCTCACGCAATGTCGGACTGAGTTCGAGAATCGCGTAACGATCCGGCAGACAATTCATCGCCTTTAATTGTTGCAACAAATGCGCCGCGAAAAGTCCGCTGCCGCCGCCCAATTCAAGCATCGAAGGCGTGCTGCACTTCGCCTCCGCTTGCCCCCGCCTTGCCCCCTTTTCAAAGGGGGTGTCGGCGAAGCCGACGGGGGTTTGCAGGGGTGTCGGCAAAGCCGACGGGGGGTTGCTGGGCGGAAAAGGGCTGTCCGTCGAAGGCGGGCGGGGGTTTGACGCTCCCCTCTCCACTTGTGGGAGAGGGGTTGGGGGAGAGGGGGAAAAAGATTGCGCTTGAACCAAAGCCGCACTGATTGGCATCGCCCAGGTCTGCGCGTACAACGGTGTCAGTTCGGAAGCCGTAATGAAATCGCCACCCTCGCCGAATTTCTGCGTCCCCGCCATGTAATAGCCCAACCCCGGCGCGTACAGAACCGCCTGCATGTAATCATGCAACGACAACCAGCCGCCGCCAGCATCAAGCAAGCGCCGCACATGCGCCGCGACCTTCTCCGAGTGGGCGTGTGCAACGGCATCCGGTTCGGGGAGTGTGGTCTTGCCTCTATTGAATTTCGAGTGGGTGGTATTCATAAACAAGAGCCGCTGGAAAAACAAATTTTAACCACGAAAAGCACGAAGGTCACGAAAAAAATTCTTTGTGTTCTATGTGTTCTTTGTTAGGGTTTGCAGGCTCACCACATAGGTGGGTAACGCAGCACCAACCTATTCCCTCTCCGCGTTCTCCGCGCCTCCGCGTGAAATGTTTTTCTGATTCCTGATTCGTGGTTAAAAAAACTTCACCCACTGTCCGTCAAAAAGCATTGCACGGCATCATTCAAAAACTGCCAACCCAGCGCCGTCGTGCGGAACACCGCATCATCAGACTCCAGCAACCTACGCGCAACGGCATCTTGCACCATCAGCGCAATGTCGGCAAACGGTACGCCGGTACGCTCGGAAAATAAAGCGCGTGGCACACCGCCTTTCAGTCGAAGCGCGTTTAACATGAACTCAAAAGCAAATTCATGATGCCCGACAGTGCGCGATTCTACGGCCATGGCTTCCGGCGCGGCGTTGATATAACGACGCGGATGCGGTTGCTTGACCGTCCGCTCCACACGGACGACCTGTCCCTCATCATCAAAAAAAGACAGCTTGCCGTGAGCGCCTGCGCCGATGCCGAGATAATCGCCGAATTGCCAATAATTCAAATTGTGTTCACACCTCGCGCCGTGTTTTGCGTAGGCCGACACTTCATAACGCGCATAACCTGAGTCCGCTAAAACTTCTTCGATGCGTTCCTGCATCGCGGCGGCGGTATCCGCATCCGGCAAATGTTCCGGCGGTTCGTGATGAAAACAGGTGTGCGGTTCCAGCGTCAGTTGGTAAAACGACAGATGCGGTGCTTTGAGCGCACGAACCTCGCGCAACACATCGTCCAGCATCTCCATCGTTTGCCCGGG
>JAITMH010000066.1 GCA_031277445.1 Burkholderiales bacterium | reverse complement strand
AAGCGAAGAAACCGCTTCCGATGCCGCATCGATTTCCGTCAATAAGGTTTGCGTTTCTTCGTCGGGCGTTGCGGAAACAACTTGCCCTTCAGGCGGCGGCAACGGCACCGTCCCCGTCTGCCGGTTACGTCGCATCAGCGCGTCAACGCCTTTGAGCAAATCGCGCGCTGTCGGCGGTGATTGGGGAACTTCGGGCTGGTCTGTCATGATCTGCCTCAGCGACGCGACGCCAGATTGTGAGCGCGCAATTCGTACCCGCGCTCCTGATAAAAACGGTAGCGCCGACGCCCTTCCGCCAGCGCTGTTTCGTCACAACCGATCACTTCCGCCAGCCGTTCAAAGCGGCTGAAAAACGGTGGTAGCGCCGCTTGCGTATTGATCAGCACAGCGGCAGGTCCGTCGTGTTCGGCAAGATGGTCTATCAAAATCGGCGTCTCGGCTACGAGCGGACTGGTCAATCGGCAATGCGGTAAAAACGCATGTGGCGGGTCGATCCACAGGCGCTGATCGAGCGCCGCCGTCATCGTTTCGTTCTCGGTCAAGACACGCACCCGCCCATGCTGGGCGTAAGCTTTACCCACCAGCCGGACGACAACCTCCAGAGGATTGTTAACGTGCGTATAAAAATCGATAACTGTCATTCCGTTATGATAACCCTCCCGCCGTCAATCGTCACGGTTTTCATGATTCAGCAACCAGTTAACCAGTAGCGGTACCGGCCGACCGGTCGCACCCTTCTCCTTGCCCTCTTTCGAGGCCACTCCGGCGATGTCGAGATGCGCCCAGTGGTACTTTTTGGCAAAACGCGACAGGAAGCAAGCGCCTGTAATACTGCTGGCGGGGCGCCCGCCCACATTGGCCACATCGGCAAAGTTGCTTTTCAGCGCTTCTTGATACTCATCCCACATCGGCAGCGCCCAGGCGCGGTCGGCAGCGTCGTCTCCAGACGACACCAGCGCCCGCACCAGCGTCTCATTGTTGCCAAGAACACCGCTTGCCACACGTCCCAGCGTCGTCACTATCGCGCCGGTCAGTGTTGCAATATCGACCACCGCTTCCGGCTCATAGCGTTCGGCATAAGTCAGCGCGTCGGCCAGAATCAAACGCCCCTCGGCATCGGTGTTCAAAATTTCAATCGTCTGCCCCGACATGCTGGTGACGATATCGCCCGGCTTGAGCGCCCGACCGGAAGGCATGTTTTCACAAGTCGGTATCAACCCGACCATATGGAGTGCCGGTTTCAGTTCGGCAATCGTGCGAAAAACGCCAAGTATGCTCGCCGCGCCGCACATGTCGAACTTCATCTGATCCATGTCGGCAGCCGGTTTCAGCGAAATGCCGCCCGAATCGAACGTAATCCCCTTGCCGACCAGCACCAGCGGCTTCTTTTTGGCGCCCGGCTGTTTATATTCCATCACGATGAAACGCGGCGCTGTTTCGCTGCCCTGAGCCACCGACAAAAATGCCCCCATCTTGAGTTCTTCGATCTCCTCGCGTTCCAGCACCTGCGTTTTGATTTCAGCGGGATACATTGACGCCAACTTACGCGCCATGTCGGCAAGATACGCCGGCGTACACAGATTGCTCGGCAGATTGCCGAGGTCCCGCGCCAGTTCGACGCCCTCGCCCACCGCCAGGCCACGCGCCATCATCGCTTCTCCGATCAGCAAATCGGAACGCATCGGCACCGACATCGTAAGCTTGCGCAGCGGTCGCCGCACTTCCGAACTTCCCGTTTTCATGTGATCGAAACGGTAAGTCGCCTCGCAAGCCGCAACCACCGCATGCTCGACGCGCCAACCGATATCACGACGGCGAACCTTCTCATCCGTCAGATAAATCACGGCCTCATAAGCGCCGGTTTCGTTCAGATACTTCACCGCGCTGTGAATCGCCTGATAAAACTCGCGGTCACGAAAATCGCGCTCACGCCCCAGGCCAACCAACAGCACACGATCCGCCAGCGTATTCGGCACATTGTAAAGAAGCAGCGTTGACCCCAAACGCCCTTCCATATCTCCGCGCCGAACAATGTCGCTGATGTAACCTCTCGCCGCACGGTCAACCCGTTCAGCCGCAAATGAAAGCTTGCGATTGTCAAATACCCCCACCACCACACAAGCTGTTCTTTGTTTCTCAGGGTTTCCGCTTTTTATGGTAAATTCCATCATGTCCTCTTCAGTGTTTTCCTCAAAAATGCGTCGGTATAAAACGGCGCTAAAGACACATTATCGGTAAACTGCCGCAGAAAATCAAAATTTTTATGATCTTCAGGCGCAGCCTCATCCGCGAACTCACCATCAATGCCATCGGCTTGTTCGTCGTTGCGCTCGCCATCCTGTTCACCAACCTGGTGCTGCGCCTTCTGGGACGCGCCGCCAGCGGTCGGCTCGACATGGAAGGTCTTTTGCCGATGCTGGGTTTTTATGCGCTGCAATACCTTCATGTTCTGCTGGCCATCACCCTGTTCCTGACCGTTTTGCTGTCATTGACACGCGCCTACCGCGACAGCGAAATGATCGTCTGGTTTTCGGCCGGACAGCCGCTCGTTGCCTGGGGACGCCCCATTCTGGCATTTGCCGCGCCCTTTCTGGCCGCCATCGTTGCGCTGTCATTGTTCTTGACACCCTGGTCGCAACAACAGCGCTTGCAATACGAGAAACAACTGGAATCGCGCGACGAACTGTCGATGCTGGCGCCGGGATTGTTCCGCGAATTCAAGCGGGTGGGGCTGGTCGTCTATATCGAAAGCATCAACCCGTTCACCGGCACCATCAGGAACGTTTTTTTGCAATCCATTGACAAACAACCCGGTGAAACCCTGTCCGCGCAATCGGCCATCGTCGAAACCCTCCCGAACGGCGACCGTTTTCTTGTAATGTCGCAGGGCAATCGTAACGTCGGCACCCCGGGAGACGCCGATTACCAAATCGTCGAGTTTGAACAGTTGGGACGTCGCATCGAACCCGCCGAAGCCGAAATCATCGAACCGACCATCCGCGCCACACCAACGCTGACACTGATGAGATCCGACGAAGCGCCGGAAACCGCCGAACTCTTTTGGCGCTTTTCGATTCCGATCATGGCGCTGATGCTCACCCTGCTGGCGCTGCCGCTCAGCTACGTCAACCCGCGCATGGGACGCTCGTTTAACCTGTTGGCCGCCGTATTTCTGTATCTGATCTACTCCAATAGCCTCAACATCGTCCAGAGCATGATCGCGCAAGAAAAACTTTCGTTCTGGGTCGGGCTGCTGTTGCCACACGGAACCGCAGCATTACTAACCGTACTGCTGCTGCACCACCGCACCCAGATTTACACCTTCTGGCGGCGCCCCTCCGCGACACCTCCTCCCCCCTCCGCCTCATGAACACACTGCGACGCTACCTCCGTCGTGAAATCCTGATCGCCACGCTGTTTCTGTTCATCGTGCTGGTGATGATCTTTGCGTTTTTCGACCTCATCAACGAACTCGGCGATGTCGGTCGCGGTGGTCGAACACTCTCGTCCGCCTTTCTCTACGTCGCACTGCGCCTGCCGTCACGAATCTACGAACTCGCACCGGTCGCGGCGCTGATCGGCACCCTGTTCGTTCTCGCCCAGATGGTCTCCAGTTCCGAACTCACCGTGATGCGCGTTTCCGGCATGTCGCTCGCGCAAATCGGCCTTGCCATCCTTCAAGTCGGCACACCCATTGCCCTCGCCACCTTTCTCGCCGGAGAATTCGTTGCGCCGCAAGCCGAACGTCTGGCGCAAACCGTTCGCGCCATTCACCGCAGTACGGGGCAACAAATGATCGCGCAGCAATTCTCCTCCGGCTTCTGGTTCAAAGAACAATACACCTTCGCCAACATCCGCGCTGCTACGGCCAGCCACGTGCTGATGGGCGTCAGGTTGTACGAATTCGACGACACCATGCGCCTGCAACGAATTCGCAGCGCCGAGCGCGGCATTTTTTCCGAAACCGGCAACAACTGGCTGCTCGACAAAGTAGAAACCACCGAAATCGGCAGCGGCGATCATACACATGTTTACTCCGAACCCTCCTACGCATGGGAAACCGTATTGCGTCCGTCGATCCTGACCGTTTTTCAGATTCCCCCCGAACAACTCGAAATCAAAACCCTTTTCGATAACATCCGTATCCTCGAAAAAAGCGCACAACCGACCTCGCGTTTTGAAATTGCGCTGTGGGTCAAACTCGTCTATCCGCTCAACGTATTCGTGATGATGCTACTGGCGCTGCCGTTCTCACAATTCCAGCGTCGCCAGGGCGGTATCGGATTCCGGATCGTCGTTGGCTCCGTACTCGGCATCACCTTTCTTCTGTTTGGGCGACTGTTTTCCTACCTTGGCGTGCTGAACAACTGGCCACCGCTTATCTCGGCATTGGCGCCGTCAATTCTTTTTCTAAGCATGGCCGCCGCTTTACTCTGGTGGCAGGAAAGAAGATAGAGGCCAGGGGAACCAACAGCGCCCCTCTGGCGTCATTGCGAGCGAAGCGAAGCAATCCAGAGATATCGTAGCCCGGATAAGCGAAGCGCCATCCGGGAACAGCCTCACGCGAAGACGCGAAGAAGAACGGCGTCATTGCGAGCGAAGCGAAGCAATCCAGAAAAGCTGTATAAGAGGCAAGGCGAAAAAATGCACCACACAAAACACGGCTACGTATATATTCTTTTTAACAAGAGAAATGGCACACTATACACTGGGGTCACCTCAAATTTAACGAGGCGTGTTTA
>JAITMH010000112.1 GCA_031277445.1 Burkholderiales bacterium | reverse complement strand
GTCATTCAGCGCGTAACCTGGACAAGCGAAGCGTGTCATTCTGCGCGAAGTCGCAGAACCGGGAACCCAAAAACATGATTTAACCGCAAAGAACGCAAAAAAAGGAGCGCGGGCGTCCCGCCCGCAACCCCACCTCACGCGGAGGCCCGAAGCCGCGAAGAAGAACTCAAAGCCCCTTCCCCCGCGAAAGCGGGGGGCGGGATGGGACGTCAGGCATCAGAACCCCGTCATTGCCACGAAAGCGGGAATCCCAGAAAAACCCAGGGGAAACACTGATAAGATGACGTATGCTCCAAAATGATCACCCTCTCAAAGGCCTTGCCAATATCGGCCCCACGATCGCAGCTCGATTCAGCGAGGTGGGCATTTCAACGGTTGGCGACCTTCGGCGTGTTGGCGTTGCCAAGGCGTACCAGATGATCCGGGTCAACAACCCGGACAAGCACATTCCCGTATGCTACTACCTCTATTCGCTGGAAGGTGCTCTGCGAGGCGTTCATTGGGACGCTCTTTCGGAGCAGACTAAACGCAAGCTCAGGCGCGAGGCCGATGCTCTTGCCAAGTGTTCGTGATTCAACCTGACGGTCATGGCGACCCATTGCTTGACGAATGTTTTGAGGGCGGGCGTAATACAAAAAATACAGCGCTTACAAAGAGGCGAACCATGACAACAACCATCAGATTGGCTCCAGAGATAGAAGAGCGCCTCGGGTTTCTGGCCGAAAAAACCGGACGGACGAAATCGTTTTACCTGCGGGAACTCATTGAGCAAGGTCTTGAAGACATTGAGGACTATTACCTTGCGGCAGATGTGCTGGAGCGGGTACGCGGCGGGCGCGAGAAAACCTTTTCTTCGGCGGAAGTGAGAAAAGACCTTGGTCTGGAAGGTTGAGTACGCTGCTTCTGCGCGCAAGCAGCTTCGCCAGCTTGATAAGCAGGCCGCACGCCGGATTCTCGACTATATGGATATGCGGGTCGCTGCAAGTCCTGATCCGCGCAAGCTGGGGAAGGCGCTTTCCGGCCCGCTGGGCGACCTGTGGCGCTATCGAATCGGCGATTATCGCGTGATTTGCAGCATCAAAGATGATTCGTTATCCGTGCTTGTGGTGAAACCGGGAAAGAGAAGCGACGTCTATTTGTAAATTACGCCCCGATTCCTGCCTGCCCCCGCTCCCCCCGAAACCGCGCCACAAAAGACGCCAACGCGCCTTCTTCTATCGCCTCCCGCATTTGCCGCATCAGGTCGAGGTAGTAATGCAGGTTGTGAATGGTCGCCAGCCGCGCTCCGAGGATTTCATTGGTTTTTTGCAGGTGGTGCAGATAGGCGCGGGTGTAATGGCGGCAGGTGACACATTCGCAGGTTTCGTCGATAGGGCTGGTGTCGGTACGGTGACGAGCATTGCGGATTTTGATGTCGCCAAAGCGGGTGAAAAGCCAGCCGTTGCGTGCGTTGCGCGTCGGCATCACGCAGTCGAACATATCAATTCCCGCGAGGACGCCGGCAACCAGATCTTCCGGCGTTCCGACGCCCATCAGGTAGCGCGGACGATCCTCCGGCAGTCGCGGTGCAATGTGATCAAGCATTCGCAGCATGTCTTCTTTGGGTTCGCCGACGGACAGTCCGCCAATCGCGTAGCCGTGAAAGCCGATGCCGGTCAACGCCTGTAAGGATTCGTCGCGCAAATCTTCAAACATGCCGCCTTGCACGATACCGAACAGTGCGTTCGGATTATCACTGTCAATAAACGCGTTCTTTGATCGCTGCGCCCAGCGCATCGACAACGCCATCGACGCGGCTGCTTCCTCGCGTGTTGCCGGATACGGCGTGCATTCGTCGAACGCCATCACAATGTCGGAATTCAAAACGCGCTGGATCTCCATCGACACTTCCGGCGTCAACAACAATCGGTCGCCGTTGATCGGCGACGAGAACGTCACGCCTTCTTCGCGGATTTTTCGCAACGCGCCAAGGCTGAAGACTTGAAAACCACCGGAGTCGGTCAGGATCGGTTTCGACCAGTTCATGAAACGGTGCAATCCCTGGTGCAGATTGATCACTTCCAGTCCGGGGCGCAACCACAAGTGGAACGTGTTGCCAAGAATGATTTGTGCGCCGTTATCAACCAACTCGTCAGGCGCCATCGCTTTGACCGAACCATAGGTGCCGACCGGCATGAAGACCGGCGTTTCAACAACGCCATGCGCGAGTTGCAACCGACCACGGCGGGAACGGCCTTCCGTGTGCAAGACGTCGAAAGCGAAAGTCATTTTTCTCCCCTCTCCCCTTGTGGGAGAGGGGTTGGGGGAGAGGGGGAAGCTGAAAGCTCATCCCCGTTAACCCATCCCCACCCCAACCCTCCCCTTGAAGGGGAGGGGATTTGAGCCGAAACCTCTCCAAGTTCCAAAAGCATGGCATCTCCGTAACTGAAAAAACGGTATTGTGCCTCAACCGCGTGCGTGTAGGCGGCGCGCATCGTTTCGTAACCGGCGAACGCCGCCACCAGCATCAGCAACGTCGAACCCGGTAAATGAAAATTGGTCAGCAGCCGATCCACCACTTTGAAACGATAGCCGGGCGTGATGAACAGCGCCGTCTCGCCGTGACCGACGCGCAACGTTCCCGCATCATCGGCGGCTGATTCCAGCGC
>JAITMH010000144.1 GCA_031277445.1 Burkholderiales bacterium | reverse complement strand
GGCACGCCCAGCTTCTTTGCCGTCGCGTCCATAATCCGCGCATTCGCCTGATGCGGCACCAGCCAGTCGATGTCGGCGAGTTGCAATCCGTTGTGCGTCACCGCTTCCTGAGTGCTTTCCGCCAACACTTGCACCGCAAAACGGAATACCGCGCTGCCGTCCATATGAATGTGCGGGGAGCCGTGAATCCGCCCGTCCCGAATCTGTCCAGGAACGTTCAGGATGTGACGGTGCCGCCCTTCCGAATGCAGATGCGTCGATAAAATTCCCGGCGTCTCCGACGCCTGCAACACCAACGCACCCGCACCATCGCCGAACAAAATGCAGGTGCCGCGATCATTCCAGTCAAGAATCCGGCTCATCACTTCGGCGCCGACGACCAGCGCATTTTTCGCCATTCCGGACGCGACCATCCGATCCGCTGTCGCCAACGCAAACATGAAGCCGCTGCACACCGCCTGCACATCAAACGCCGCGCCACCGTTGCGAATCTTCAATTTGTCCTGCAAGATGCAGGCCGTCGAAGGAAACAGCATGTCGGGCGTCGTCGTCGCCACAACAATCAGGTCAATGTCGTCCTCTGTCAGTCCGGCGCTCGCCAGCGCCCGCTGCGAAGCGATCAGCGCCAAGTCCGAAGTTTCCTGTTCAGGCGCCGCAATGTGGCGCTGCCGAATGCCGGTGCGTGTCTGAATCCATTCGTCGCTGGTATCAAGCGTTTTTGACAGATCGTCGTTGGTCACGATCTTTTCGGGCAAATAACCGCCTGTTCCGATAATTCGGCTGTATTTCATCATCTCGTCAGAAAAAAGAAGGGGTTGTGCAAAATATCCGCACTGTAATACCGGGTGACCGCCGATTCAGGCGTCAAGCGGCGCGACCGTCGGCAATTGCGCCGACACCGCCTCGATATGTTGCGCGATACGTTCCAGCATACCATGCGCCACTTCCTGATACGCTTTACGCAACGCATATTCGAACGCCAGTTCATCAGCCGAACCGTGACTTTTGATAACGACACCGCGCAAACCGACCAGCGTCGCCCCGTTGAAACGCCGCGGATCAAGCCGCGACTTAAAGGATTTCAGCACCCGATACGAAAACAACGCCGCCAGCCGCGCCCGCCAGTTGCGCGTGTATTCGTCTTTCAGAAACTGGTAAAGCATTTGCACAAGACCCTCTGAGGTTTTGAGCGCCACGTTGCCGACAAAGCCATCGCACACGACGACATCGGTCGTTCCCATGTAAATATCGTCGCCTTCGACATTGCCGTAAAAATTCAGCCCCGAACATTTCAGCAACTCCGCCGCTTCCCTGACCAATTCGTTGCCCTTGGTTTCTTCTTCGCCGATATTGAGCAAGCCCACCGTCGGATTTTTGTGACCCTCGATCACCGTGGCCAGTGCGCTGCCCATGATCGCAAACTGCAACAACTGTTCGGACGAACAATTCACGTTCGCGCCAAGATCAAGCACCGTCGAAACACCACGCGCATTCGGCAACTGCGTGGCAATCGCCGGACGGTCGATCCCGGGCAACGTTTTCAACACGAACTTGCCGATTGCCATCAACGCGCCGGTATTCCCCGCCGACACACACGCCTGCGCTTCGCCGCTCTTGATCAGATTGATGGCGACCCGCATCGACGAATCTTTTTTACGACGCAACGCATCGGTCGGCGGCTCGTTCATTTCAACAATCTCGCTGGCAGCGCGTACCGTAATGCGCGGGCGCAGCGTTTTGTCCACCGACGCCAGCGCCGTTTCCAGCGGCGCGGCAAGCCCCACCATCACCACCTGCGCCTCAGGCGTCGCCGCCAGAAAATTCGACACGGCGGGCACCGTCACCGACAAACCGTGATCCCCCCCCATGGCATCCACTGCAATGGTCACACGCATATTGATCGCTCAAATGATGAAAAAAGAAAAGGCGCGACAGCTTTCCCGCCGTGCGCCTTACGCATCCGTTCTCGTCCCGGACTTGATGTTCTCATGGTCGCTGCGCTTGTTCGTCTATTGAATAAAGACAAATATTGCGCATCTTTTAATGGCTTTACTCGTCGGCCTTTGTCTTGGTCACTTTCTTGCCACGGTAAAAACCGCTGGGCGTGATGTGATGACGGCGATGCGTTTCGCCGGTCACCGGGTCCGTCGATAACGGCGGATTGGTCAGAAAATCGTGCGCCCGATGCATGCCGCGCTTGGACGGTGATTTCTTGTTTTGTTGAACTGCCATAACTTTCTCCTAACTAAAACCAAAATAAACCAAAAAACGGCACGCGACAACGTGCCTTGAATTCTGTCAATCATACACGCCATCAGCGCTTGCCGCCTAGCTAGAGCGTTTTCGCCTCAAGAGCATACTCTTTTCACCCTCTCCCCTCGCGGGAGAGGGTGCCCCGAAGGGGCGGGAGAGGGGAGCAAAGACTTAAATCAAAAACGCTCTAAAACCTACGCCCCAACCTCACAACCCGTTTCGTGCTTCGGCGCAAACGGCAGCGACAACAGCAACTCGTCCTCGACCAGCGCCAACACCTCCTGCGCCTTCGAGCCTAAAATCACTTCCTGCTCCACTTCATCGTCCAGCGCCACCAATGCTTCCGGCGTCCGCGCCACCAACACCACAGTACGCTGCGCTACCGGCCACTTCAACGGACGCAAACAACGCTGACAAACCAGCGGGAAAACGCCCTCAACGACAATCTCCAGGGCAGGCCGACCCATCGCGTCGCGCACCCCCTTCACCTGCCAGGCCAACGCCCCGACCTCAGCAGGCTCCACCGTCTCCGGCAAGCGGTCAAGAAGCCGCTCCAACTGCGCAATCGGCACCTCGCCCGAACACGTATCGCCCGCCTCGATGAAGCGGGACACGTCGATCTTGGGCGAAGCGTCGCACGGCGTTCTGTTTGTCATGGTGATTCCTTCTGCCCGCCCTTCGTGACGCCTTCGACGCCAAACCTCTTTGTCATGCCATGCGCAAAACGCTGCGCGAAACTGGCTGATTATAAACGAAAACGCGCCCTGCTTTCAATCCACCTATCGAATCAAATATATAGGTCGTGGTAAGCGGCCTTTAGCGCGTAGGTTGGACAAGCCGCGAAGCGGCGCAGTCCAACAACCCGACAATCAAATCAAGGCGCGTAGCCCGGACAAGCGAAGCGCCGCCCGGGGATCATTTCACGCGAAGGCGCGAAGCCGCGAAGAAAAGAAGCCCCTTCCCCCGCGTGCGGGGGAAGGTTGGGATGGGGGCATAAAATCAGCGGCGCTTCGCTTCGCGCAGAATGACGATCTGATCCCTAATCCCTGACCTCTGATCCCTGAGCGTCAGCCCCCTGCCCCAAAACGCTTTCCCGCATCGCACGTTTGTCCAGTTTTCCCACGCTGGTCTTCGTCAGTTCCGTGACGAAACGCACTTGCAGCAGGATGCCGTAGCGCGATACATGGGTGACTTCGATAAGATGCGCCGCGTAGGAACGAATCTTTTGCTCGGTTACTTTGCCGACGTAATCCGGCTTGAGCACCACCAGAGCCAGGGGGCGTTCGCCCCACTTCTCGTCAGGCACGGCGATCACTGCCGATTCCTGCACGGCTTCGTGGCTGTTCAGAATTTCCTCGAGTTCCAGCGAGGACGCCCATTCGCCCGCAATTTTGATCACGTCTTTCAGGCGGTCGGTAATTTTGACGAAGCCACGCGCATCAATATTGGCAATGTCCTGGGTGTGCAGGTACCCGCCCGCCCACAGTTTTTCCGACGCCTGCGGCGCGTGCAGGTATTCCTGGGTCAGCCATGGCGCACGCAGCACGATTTCGCCGGTCGCCACCCCGTCGTGCGGAACGTCCTCCATTTCCGGCGTAACGATGCGCAGATCGACAAGCGGCAACGGTAGGCCGGTCTTGCACCGCAGGCGTACCTGTTCTTTCTCCGTCTTCTGGAGGTTCTCTGCTTTGAGATGGGCGATGGTCACCACAGGGCAGGTTTCCGACATGCCGTAGCCGGTTGTTAAATCGATACCGCGTTTCAAGGCGGCCAGGGCCAGCGTTTCGGACATGGCCGATCCACCGATTAGCACTTTCCAGCCGGAAAGATCAAAGGACTCCGAATCGGGATGGCTGAGCAGCATCTGCATGATCGACGGGACGCAGTGCGAATAGGTGACCTGCTCGTCAACGATGAGCTTCAGTAAACTGCCCGGGACGTAACGCCCCGGATAGACCTGCCTCAGTCCAAGCAGTGTGGCGACGTAGGGAAAGCCCCAGGCGTGCACATGAAACATCGGCGTGAGCGGCATATACACATCGGAAGCGCGGATCGACGCTCCGGCTTCCGAGGCACCAATCAAGGTGGCGAGTCCCAGCGTGTGCAGGACGAGTTGGCGGTGACTGAAACTGACGCCCTTCGGCAGTCCGGTGGTGCCGGTGGTGTAGAACACCGTAGCCTGCGCGTTTTCGTCGAAATCCTCGAAGACGTAATCCGGATCAGCGTCGGTCAGCAGCGCCTCGTATTCCGTGGCGAAGCTCACCGGCCCTTCGAGTGTGCCCTGCTCGTCGTCGATCAACACGAAACAGCGTACGCTTTCCAATCGATCAGCAATGGGTGCCAGCAGGGAGAAAAATTCGCGGTTGACCAGCAGCACGTCGGCGCCAGCATGATTAAGCGTATAAAGAATTTGTGAAGCGTTCAGGCGGACGTTCACCGTCAGCAGAATCGCGCCCATCATCGGCACGGCAAAGAAGGCTTCCAGGTAGCGATGACTGTCCCAATCCATGACGGCGACCGTCTGTCCCGGCTCGACGCCAAGGCTGGCCAGGCCGCTGGCCAGGCGCCCGACACGTTCCCTGAACGTTCGGTAGGTATA
>JAITMH010000134.1 GCA_031277445.1 Burkholderiales bacterium | reverse complement strand
GGTTTGAAACCCGCCCAAAGATATCGAATGGTGGGCACGCTACGCTTTGCCCACTCTACGATTACGGAATCAAACAACAACCTCCTTCGCCGTCTCCGCAAACTCCTCTATTTGATCGAAGTTCATATAACGATAAACATCGACCGCGTTCTGATTAACGATGCTGACTTGCGCGAGGTATTCCAGGGTGGTCGGGATTTTTCCCATCAGCGCGCAGACGGCGGCGAGTTCGGCGGAGCCGAGGTAGACGCGGGTGTCGATCCCGAGGCGGTTGGGGAAGTTGCGGGTAGAGGTGGACATGGCTGTCGAACCTTTACGAACCTGCGCCTGGTTGCCCATGCACAACGAACAGCCGGGCATTTCCATCCGCGCACCGGTTTTGCCGAGTACGCTGTAATAGCCTTCTTCGTTCAGAATCATCGCGTCCATCTTTGTCGGCGGCGCGATCCAGAGACGCGCCGGAATGTCGCTCTTGCCTTCGAGTACTTTTCCGGCGGCGCGGAAATGGCCGATGTTGGTCATGCACGAACCGATGAACACTTCGTCAATCTTGTCTCCGGCAACATCGGAGAGCAGCTTCACATCGTCCGGGTCGTTCGGGCAGGCAACGATCGGTTCTCCGATGTCGTTCATGTCGATTTCGATCACTGCCGCGTATTCGGCGTCGGCGTCGGAAGTCAACAATTGCGGGTTGGCGATCCAGTCTTCCATCGCTTTGATCCGGCGTGCAAGAGTGCGTTTGTCTTCGTAGCCGTTGGCGATCATCCATTTCATCAATACGATGTTGGAACGCAGGTATTCGATGATCGGCTCTTTGTTCAGTCGCACGGTGCAACCGGCGGCGGAACGTTCGGCGGAGGCGTCGGAAAGTTCGAACGCTTGTTCCACTTTCAGGTCGGGCAGTCCTTCGATTTCGAGGATGCGACCGGAGAAGATGTTTTTCTTGCCTTGTTTTGCGACGGTGAGCAAGCCCTGCTGGATGGCGTAGTACGGAATCGCGTTGACCAGATCGCGCAGGGTGATGCCTTCCTGCATCTTGCCCTTGAAACGCACGAGCACGGATTCGGGCATGTCGAGCGGCATCACGCCGGTGGCTGCAGCAAACGCGACAAGACCGGAACCGGCAGGGAACGAGATACCGATCGGAAAGCGGGTGTGTGAATCGCCGCCGGTGCCGACGGTGTCGGGGAGCAGGAAGCGGTTGAGCCAACTGTGGATGACGCCATCGCCCGGGCGCAGCGCGATGCCGCCGCGTGCTGAGATGAAGGAGGGCAGGGTGCGGTGCGTTTTGACGTCAACGAGTTTCGGGTAGGCGGCGGTATGGCAGAAGGACTGCATCACGAGGTCGGCGGAAAAGCCCAGGCAGGCGAGGTCTTTCAGTTCGTCGCGGGTCATCGGGCCGGTGGTGTCCTGTGAGCCGACGGAAGTCATCCGTGGTTCGCAATAGGTGCCGGGACGAATGCCCTTGCCTTCGAGCAGGCCACAGGCGCGACCGACCATTTTTTGCGCCAGGGTAAAGCCTTTGCCGGAATCTTTCGGCGACTGCGGCAGGCGGAAAATCGCAGAGGGCGGGAGTTTCAGTGCCTCGCGTGCTCTGGCGGTCAGGCCGCGTCCGATGATGAGCGGGATGCGGCCACCTGCCCGTACTTCGTCGAGCAGTACCGGCGTTTTCAGCGGTGCTTCAGCGATGGCGGTGCCGTTTTTCAGCGCCTTGACGGTTGCTTTTTCGTGGTCGATGAGGAGTTCGATTTCGTCGCCCATGTCCATTTGCGAAACGTCGATTTCAACCGGCAACGCGCCCGCGTCTTCCTGGGTGTTGAAGAAAATCGGCGCGATTTTGCCGCCGAGGCAGACGCCGCCGAAGCGTTTGTTTGGCACAAACGGGATGTCTTCGCCGGTCCACCACAGCACGGAGTTGGTGGCCGATTTGCGCGAGGAGCCGGTGCCGACGACATCGCCGACGTAGGCGACCGGATGGCCTTTGGCCTTGAGCGCTTCAATTTGTTTCATCGGGCCGCGCTCGCCGGGCTGGTCGGCGTTGATGCCGGGACGCGGGTTTTTCAACATCGCTACCGCGTGCAGCGGGATGTCGGGGCGCGACCAGGCGTCCGGCGCGGGGGAAAGGTCGTCGGTATTGGTTTCGCCGGTGACTTTGAAGACGGTGATTTTGAGTTTTTCCGGCACTTCCGGGCGCGAGGTGAACCATTCCGCGTCGGCCCAGGATTGCAGCACGGCGCGGGCGTTGGCGTTGCCTTTTTCTGCCAGTTCGCGCACGTCCTGGAAATAATCGAACATCAGAAGCGTGAATTTGAGCGCGTTGGCGGCAATCGCGCCGACTTCGGCGTCGGCGAGCAGGTCGATCAGCGGTTTGACGTTGTAGCCGCCAAGCATGGTACCCAATAGCTCGGTCGCCTTGGCGCGAGAGACAAGCGGGCTTTTGGCTTCGTTTCGGGTGATTTTTGCCAAAAATTCCGCCTTGACCTGCGCTGCGTCATCGACACCGGCAGGGACGCGGTGCGTGAGCAGTTCAAGCAGGAACGTTTCTTCTCCGGCGGGAGGATTCAGAAGCAACTGCACCAGCGCCCCGGTTTGTTGTTTGGAGAGCGGAAGCGGCGGAATACCCAGAGCCTCGCGTTCGGCGGCGTGTTGGCGATAAGCTTCTAACATCTTGAATCCTTTCTGTGCAAATCGGAAAAATAGGTGGGCGTTTTAGAGAAGTTTTGAGTTAAATTGTACACGGCAAGCAACCCCATCCCCACCCCAACCCTCCCCTTGAAGGGGAGGGGGCTTGATGCTCCGCGAAGGGAGAGGGGAAAGGTGGCTACATGGCTAACCCAGCAACGGGGCGACGGCTTCGCGCTCTTCCTCAAGCTCTTTCAGCGTTACGGCGATGCGCTCTTTGGAAAACGCGTCGATCGGCAGGTCGGGCACGACCTGGTATTCGCCGTTGGCGCAAGTTACCGGAAAGCCGAACATCACATCTTCCGGGATTCCGTACTGGCCGCTGGAAGGAATACCCATCGTTGCCCAATGGCCATTCGTGCCGTGTACCCAGTCACGGATGTGGTCGATGGCAGCGCTGGCGGCGGAAGCGGCACTGGAAGCGCCACGTGCCGCGATAATCGCCGCGCCACGCTTGCCGACGGTCGGCAGGAATACATCGCGGTTCCAGGCATCGTCGTTGATTTTGTCCTTGAGCGAGGCGCCGTCGCTGACAGCGAAACGGTAGTCAGCGTACATCGTCGGCGAATGGTTGCCCCAAACGATGAGTTTTTCAATACCGGCGACCGGCACACAGGCTTTCTGCGCCAGTTGCGACAGCGCCCGGTTGTGGTCGAGCCGCAGCATCGCGGTGAAGTTCTTTTTCGGCAGTGACGGCGCCGATTTCATCGCGATATAAGCGTTGGTGTTGGCAGGGTTGCCGACGACCAGCACCTTGACGTCGCGGCTGGCGACGGCATCGAGCGCCTTGCCCTGAGCGATGAAAATCTTGGCGTTTTCCTGGAGCAGGTCGCTACGCTCCATCCCCGGGCCACGCGGTTTGGCGCCGACCAGCAATGCGATGTCGGTGTCGCGGAAAGCGCCTTCGGCGTCGCCGAACCCCTGCATACCGGCGATCAGCGGGAAAGCGCAATCTTCAAGCTCCATCATCACACCCTTCAGGGCGGCCTGGGGTTTTTCCATCGGCAATTCGAGCAGTTGCAATATCACCGGTTGATCCGGTCCCAGCATTGCGCCGGAAGCAATTCTGAACAGCAGGCTGTAGCCGATTTGACCGGCGGCACCAGTAACACTAACGCGAACAGGTTTTTTCATTTGAGGTTCTCCTAGGTTCAAAAAGCAGCGAGGGTTGAAGGATTACAAATATATAAGGAACGGCGGGGAAACATTGTAATAGTAGGCCGGACATTCGAAGCTGTAAAGACCTTGTTAATGCCACACTTTATTTAGGGTTATGCGCTGGCGGTGGGATCGCTGGCAGTGTGGTTATTGGTAGTTGTGTTACTGGCAGTAGGGTTATCAAAGCAATAAAGCGAATTTTCGAAAAAAATTTCAACTTGGTGACAAAGCATGCGTGACACCACCCCTGATCTTGCTTACAATGAGGCGCAACTTTATTAACTTACTGCGAAAGGGAAGGCCATGACGGAAAAGACTGCGACCATTTCATTTTCAGACGGTTCACCGGCGATTACGCTGCCGATGTTTGAAGCCAACCTCGGGCCGGATGTGATCGACATTCGAGCGCTGTATGGGAAAACCGGCAAATTCACTTACGACCCGGGTTTTCTTTCAACGGCGTCGTGCGGTTCCACCATTACCTATATTGATGGCGACAAAGGCGAATTGCTTTATCGCGGTTATCCGATTGACGAACTGGCGCACCACTGCAATTTTCTCGAAGTTTGCCAATTGCTGATTTACGGCAACCTTCCGACGAAAGAGCAGAACGATAAATTCACCGAGAGAGTGCTGCACCATACGATGGTGCATGAGCAAATACACTACTTCCTGCGCGGTTTTCGCCGCGATTCACACCCGATGGCCGTGCTGACCGGGTTGGTCGGCGCCATGTCGGCCTTCTATCCCGATTCAATGGATATCCATGATGCGAAGAAGCGCGAGATGTCGGCGATCCGCCTGATCTCGAAGATGCCGGCGCTGGTGGCGATGGCGTACAAATATTCGATCGGCGAGCCGTACGTGTATCCGGACAACAGCCTGTCGTATGCGGGCAACTTCCTGCGGATGATGTTTGCGACGCCGTGCGAACCATATAAGGTCAATCCTGTGGTTGAGAAGGCGTTCGACCGGATTCTGACGCTGCACGCTGACCACGAACAGAATGCTTCGACATCGACCGTGCGTCTGTGCGCTTCCTCCGGCACCAACCCGATTGCGGCGATAGCCGCTGGTGTGGCGTGCTTGTGGGGACCGGCGCATGGCGGCGCCAACGAAGCCTGCCTTACCATGCTGAATGAGATTCAGGCGGAAGGCGGCGTTGAAAGAATCGGTGAATTCATCACCAAAGTCAAAGACAAGAATTCCGGTGTCCGCTTGATGGGCTTCGGTCATCGCGTCTATAAAAACTACGACCCACGCGCCAAGCTGATGCGCGAAGCTTGCCACGAAGTACTTAGCGAACTCGGATTGGGCAACGATCCTTTGTTTAAGTTGGCGATGACGCTGGAAAAAATCGCGCTGGAAGACGATTACTTTGTATCGCGCAAGCTGTACCCGAACGTCGATTTCTACTCCGGCATCGTTCAGAAAGCGATCGGCATTCCGACGCCACTGTTCACCGCGATCTTCGCTCTGGCGCGTACCGTCGGCTGGATTGCACAGTTGAACGAAATGATTGCTGATCCTGAGTACAAAATCGGTCGTCCGCGTCAGCGCTACATCGGCGAGAAGCATCGCAAAGTAAAACCGATAGCGGAACGTTAACAAGCGTAAGAAATCCTCCGAACACCAGCCATGAGGGAAAATTGATGAGTCGTTCTGTAAGTATGAAGGAGAATCTTTCCACAAGCGCATTGTTCGGAGGAAACGCCCCGTTTATCGAGGAGCAGTACGAGCGTTACCTCGAAGACCCGTCGTCAGTCAGCGAAGAATGGCACGATTATTTCGGGCTGTTGCGCGGCGGGGCTCGTGACATACCGCATGCACCGATCGTACGTGCTTTCGAGCAGTTGGCGAAAGCGCCGGTGCGACCGGCTGCGGCGGCGCCTGCGAGCGGCATTCACGACAGCAAGCAGGCGGCGGTGCAATTATTGATCAGCCGTTACCGGATCCTCGGTGTGCAACAGGCCGACCTCGATCCGCTTCAGCGTCACCCATTGGCGCCGTTGCCGGAGCTTGATCCGGGAGCGTATGGTTTTACCGATGTCGATATGGAAACCGAGTTCGCCACCGGCTCCCTGCATTCGACCTCACTTGCCAAGTCACACGCCAAACTCAAGGACATCCTGCGTCTTTTGAAAGACACGTATTGCCGAACGCTGGGTGTTGAGTTCATGTACATGACCAATACGGCGCAGCGTGAATGGCTGCGTGAGCAATTGGAAGCGGTGCATGGACGGCCTGCGTTCGACACGGCAACGCAGCGTTTCATTCTGGAGCGGTTGACGGCTGCAGAAACATTGGAGCGTTATTTGCACACCCGCTACGTCGGACAGAAACGGTTTTCGGGCGAAGGCGGCGAGAGTCTGTCGCCAATGCTTGATCACCTGATCCAGAAAGCGGGCGCTGCGGGCGTGAAGGGAGTCGTCATCGGCATGGCGCACCGTTCGCGGCTTAATGTGCTGATCAATACGATGGGCAAGATGCCGTCGGAACTGTTCAGCGAATTTGAAGGAAAAGTATCGCTTGATTTATTGGCCGGCGACGTCAAATACCACAAAGGCTTTTCGTCGAACGTCACCACGCCCGGCGGGCCGGTGCACTTATCGCTGGCATTCAATCCGTCCCACCTCGAAATCGTCAACCCGGTGGTCGAAGGTTCGGTGCGCGCCCGTCAGCGGCGGCACGGCGATTTCACCGGCGACAAGGTGTTGCCGGTATTGATTCATGGCGATGCAGCGATAGCAGGGCAGGGCGTCAATCAGGAAGTGTTGAACATGGCGCAAACACGCGGTTATACGACCGGTGGCACCGTGCATATCGTGATCAACAACCAGATCGGTTTCACCACTTCCGATCCGCGTGACACCCGTGGAACGACGTACTGTACCGACGTTGCGAAGATGATCGAAGCGCCGATTCTGCACGTTAACGGAGACGATCCCGAAATTTGTTTGTTTGCGATTGAATTGGCGCTGGCGTTCAGGATGAAATTCCATAAAGACGTTTTCATCGACCTGATGTGTTTCCGCAAGCATGGACACAACGAAGCCGATGAACCGATGGTGACGCAGCCGTTGATGTACAAAAAAGTCAACGCCCACCCAGGAACGCGCAGGCGTTACGCAGAGCGCCTTGAGCAGGCAGGCGTGATTGCGGCGGGCGAAGCCGACGAGATGATTAAAACCTATCGGGCGGCGCTGGATCGCGGCGAACACACCAACAGCACGATCCTGTCCAATTACAAAACGCCGCACCCGACCAACTGGGAACTCTACAAGGGAAAGCACTGGACGGAGCCGGTCGATACCAGAGTTGATTACGCGCATTTGCAGATGTTGGCGCAGAAGATCACCGAAGTGCCGTCCAATTTCAAACTGCATTCGCGTGTCGAAAAAGTAATCGCCGATCGCAGGGCGATGGGGCAGGGCAAGTTGCCGCTCGACTGGGGAATGGCGGAAAACCTGGGTTACGCGGCGCTGCTTGATCGCGGTTATCCGGTGCGTCTGTCGGGAGAAGATGTCGGGCGAGGCACTTTTTCTCACCGGCACGCCGTATTGCACGACCAGAACCGTGAAAGCTGTGATGCCGGAATCTGGGTGCCGTTGCAACACATCAAAGAGAACCAGCCGGAATTTGAAATCATTGATTCGGTGTTGACCGAAAACGCCGTGCTGGGGTTTGAATACGGCTACGCAACCTCAGTGCCCAAGCAGTTGGTGGTCTGGGAAGCGCAGTTCGGCGACTTCGCCAACGGTGCGCAAGTGGTGATCGACCAGTTCATCAGTTCTGGTGAAGCGAAATGGGGACGTTTGTGCGGGTTAACACTGCTGCTGCCGCACGGTTACGAAGGGCAGGGGCCGGAGCACTCATCGGCGCGTCCCGAGCGTTTTTTGCAACTGTGCGCGCAGCACAATATGCAGTTTGCCGTACCCTCGACGCCGGCGCAGATATTTCACCTTCTGTGCCGTCAGATGATGCGTCCCTATCGCAAACCGTTGATTGTGATGACGCCGAAAAGCCTGTTGCGGCACAAGGAAGCAGTCTCGGAATTGCGTGAACTTTCCGACGGCAAGTTTCATAACGTCATCGGCGACGCAGTGGCCGATCCGGAAAAAGTCAAGCGTATCGTTCTCTGCTCCGGAAAGATTTATTACGAACTGAATGCTTACCGCCGCGAACACAAGCGCGACGATGTGGCGATTGTGCGTCTCGAGCAACAATACCCGTTTCCGCACGACGCTTTCAAAGCCGAAGTTGCCCGTTATCCGAAGGCGAAGGAAATCGTCTGGTGTCAGGAGGAGCCGCAAAATCAGGGCGCCTGGTACCGCTTACGGGCATACCTGAGGGTAGATACCGAAGGCAAGCTTGTGCTGGCCTATGCGGGACGTTCTGTTTCGGCGTCACCGGCAGTGGGCTATGCTGCCAAACACATTGCCGAACAGAAAAAAGTCATTGAAGACGCATTTGCGGATTCTTCGGCGCTCGCGGCTGGCGGCATGTACACCAAAAGATAATGCACAGAGGAAAAGAGTCAAATGAAGATTGAAATCAAAGTTCCGCCGCTTCCTGAATCGGTCAGCGAAGCCACTCTGGTGCAGTGGCACAAAAAGCCGGGCGATGTGGTCGCCCGCGATGAAAACCTGATTGATCTTGAAACCGACAAAGTGGTGCTGGAATTGCCGGCGCCGGAGGCGGGCGTTTTGACCGAGATCGTCGAGAGTGACGGTGCTGTTGTGACGGCCGGACAAGTGATTGCCGTGCTTGACACAGCAGCGGAAGTTGCGCCCGCCAAAAAAGCGGAAGCTCCCGCCGCCGAAACCAAACCGGCGGCAGCAGCCGTTGCCCAAACAACAGCCAAAACCGAAGCGACGGCGTTGCCGGCGGCACGTAAGCTGATGGACGAAAAAAACCTGACAGCGGCGGATGTCGCGGGCAGCGGTCGCGGCGGCAGAATTACCAAGGCTGACGTAATGTCTGCGGCTGTGGCAAAAACGTCAGAAGCGCCGAAGGCGCCCGCGCCATCGGTGGCGTCGTTGCCGACCGTGAGCGGTGCGGCGGAATCCGGTCGTATTGAACAGCGTGTGCCGATGTCGCGGTTGCGTCAGCGTGTTGCAGAGCGGCTGGTGGAATCGCAATCGACGGCAGCGATTTTGACAACCTTCAACGAAGTCAACATGCAGCCGGTGATGGATTTGCGAAACAAATACCGCGACCGATTCGAGAAAGCGCATGGAATCCGTTTGGGTTTCATGGGTTTCTTCGTCAAGGCGGTGGTTTACGCGCTGAAAAAATACCCGGTCGTGAATGCCTCGGTTGATGGCAACGATGTGGTCTATCACGGTTATTTCGATATTGGCGTGGCGGTCGGAAGCCCACGCGGATTGGTCGTGCCGATTCTGCGCGATGCAGATCAGAAGTCGTTTGTCGAGATTGAAAAACAAATCGGCGAGTTTGGCAAACGCGCTCAGGAAGGCAAGCTCACTCTCGAAGAATTGACCGGCGGCACGTTCACGATCAGCAACGGCGGCGTTTTTGGTTCGATGATGTCAACACCAATAATCAATCCGCCACAATCGGCCATTCTCGGCGTACACGCGACCAAGGAGAGGCCGGTGGTTGAAAACGGACAAATCGTGATCCGCCCGATGAACTATCTGGCACTCTCGTACGACCATCGTCTGATTGATGGCCGCGAAGCGGTGCTGTCGCTGGTAGCGATTAAAGAAGCGCTGGAAGACCCGGCACGTATCCTGCTGGATATTTGATGGTGGCGAAAACAGTTTAACCACGAAAAACACGAAGGTCACGAAAAAATATTTGTGATTTACGTGTTTTTGCAATAAGTTTGTTTCTCCGAATTGTTTTAACCGCAAAGAGCGCATAAGGCGTAAAGAAAAAACTTTCGTTTTTTTCGTGTCCTTCGTGGTTAAAAAGAAATTGAAAGAATAGCGATGGCAAACACATTCGACGTAGCAGTAATCGGCGCCGGCCCCGGCGGTTATATCGCAGCGATTCGCGCCGCGCAGCTGGGATTCAAAGTAGCGTGTGTTGATGAAGGTGTGCGCACCGATGGCAAACCTGCGCCGGGTGGTACTTGCACCAACGTTGGTTGCATTCCAGCGAAAGCGTTGCTGCAATCGTCCGAACATTTCGAGATGGCGCGGGCGCATTTTTCCG
>JAITMH010000124.1 GCA_031277445.1 Burkholderiales bacterium | reverse complement strand
GACGCAGAATCCATAAAACCCATCCCCATCCCGGCCTTCCCCTTGAAGGGGAAGGGGCTTTCCTTCTCCGCGCTCTCCGCGTCTCCACGTGAGATAGTTCATGGATTCTGCGACTTCGCGCAGAATGACAGTTCTGCTCTGCGCTCTTCGCGGCTTCGCGCCTTCGCGTGAGGAAAAACGTTGGGGTTCGCTGTGCTCACCGCCAACCTAAGGAGCCCTGCAATCTGCCGCTTATTTGACAGCCGTAAAACAATGTGTTTTCCTACTATTTTTGTCGGGATTGACTTATCGCAAGGGCAGGAAGCGGAGGCTGTGCGATACTTATTTGTTTAGAAAAATTCAAGCAACGGGTTATTCAATGAAGAAAATACTGGTTCTGGGCGTGGGCAACGTCTTGTGGGCCGACGAAGGTTTTGGCGTGCGTGCGGTTGAGGCGCTGCATGCCTCGTACCGCTTCGACGAGCGGGTGACGCTGATGGATGGCGGTACGCAGGGTCTGGCGCTTTATCCGTATCTGATGGGATCGTCGCATGTGCTGGTGTTTGACGCGATTGATTTTCGTTTGCCGCCGACGACGCTGAAGGTGTTGCGCGACGCCGAAGTTCCCGTTCATTGCGCCACCAAAATATCGCCGCACCAGACGACGTTAAGCGAGGTGTTGGCGCATGCTTATTTGCTGGGTGCTGAGCCGGAAAAAATCACGGTGATCGGTGTGCAACCGGAAACGCTCGACGATTTCGGAGGCAGTTTGCGCGACGGCGTTAAAAAGAGAATCCCGGAAGCGATAGCGTTGGCGGTCGAAGAACTGACAGGCTGGGGCGTTTCGGTGGCGAAGCGCGGAGACGGTGAATTCGTGTCGCCGTTGAATGCGCAGGCGTTGATGCTTGAAACGTATGAAAACGAACGTCCATCGGAAGCGACGGCTTGTCGGGTCGGTGATGAGCGCGTTTTGTCGATGAGAAAATAACCATGTGTGTTGGAATTCCGATGCAGGTGACGGAAACCGGAGAGGCGGTTGTCTGGTGCGAAGCGCGTGACGGCGGACGGCGTGAACGGATCAACATGTTGTTGGTCGGCGATCAGACGCCGGGAACCTGGGTGTTGACGTTTCAAGGTTCGGCGTTGCGGGTGATGACGCCGGAAGAAGCGGCGCAAACCAGTGATGCGTTGCTGGCGCTGGCGCAAACGATGAGCGGCGATACGTCGCAACTGGATACGCTGTTCGCCGATCTGGTCAACCGCGAACCGTTGCTGCCACCGCACTTGCAGGCCGAGCTTGCTGCGAGTAAGAAAACTGCGAGCGAGACAACTGCGAGCGAAGCAAGCAAGGCGAGAAAGGAAATGCCGTGATGACGGAAACCATGGTTGCCAAAATTCCACCGCTGATGGCGCGGCTTCTCGAACGCCCCGGCGTTTTTGAGATTTCGCTCGAAACATTTGATGAGGTGTTGAAAAAAACGTCCGGGCTGTTGCTTCTTTTTTTCACCGAAGACCCGGTGCGTTACCGTGAAACGCTTGATCTGGCGGTGGTCGCACCGGAACTTCTGGAGACTTCGACGGAGCCGATGCGTCTTGGCGTGTTGTTGCCCGAAGCGGCGCGTGCGCTTCAGCCGCGTTACGGTTTTGGACGCTGGCCTGCCTTCGTGTTGCTGCGCGATGGGCAGTATTTGGGCGCGATTGACGGGATGCGTCCCTGGGACGAATACCAGCAGGAGATGGCGCGTTTGCAGCAGGCGACGCCAAGCCGACCGCCGACGGTCGGTGTGACGGTTTGCTCTGTCGATGGTGGCGAACACCGCCACTGAATTTGAAACAACGGATGTATTGATGAAACCACTTTCCATTCCCATTCATGCCGCGCCGACGGACGCCCGTCACGGTGACGATGAAATGCAATATCCTGAAATGCCGCGTGGCATGGCGACGTTTTCGATGCCGCGTTTGCCTGAAGACGCCGATACGTCGGCAATGGCAGCGGCACAACAATTGTTGCAAACGTTTCTCGACGCATTAAACGATTGGACGTTTGATGCGCAGGCGGCAGGGCCGCGACTCGATTTGCGCGGTCAGCCGGAAGCGGTGCTGAATGTTTTGAACGAGGTGTTGGGCGAAGGCGAAGTCAGCGCCCGGGTCGAGGGCTTGCCGGGTTGCGATGTGCGCGTGCAGGAGTCGGTTTTTACCGGCATCTGGCGAGTACGTGAGCTTGATGCAGAGGAAGAAGAAACGTCTTATTGGCTTGAAGCGGGCAGTTTGCCGACCGTGTTGCTCGATGCTGCGCATCGGGACGCGCAGCCGACATTGCCGGAAGTTGTTTTTCCGGAGGGTGCGATGAACGCGCCTGCGCTGTTCACTGAAATTCGTGCGCAACTGGCGTCGCTCAATGCTGGCGCAGCAACATCGTCGCACGAGATCAATTTGACCTTGCTGCCGTTAACACCTGCCGACCATCAGGCGTTGCAGGAGGCGCTGCCGGTCGGGTCGGTGGCGATTATTTCCAAGGGTTTTGGAAGCTGTCGGGTGACATCAACAGGGACGCGCCATGTCTGGCGTGTCCAGCAATTCAATAACAAAAATACATTGATTCTGAATACGCTGGTGATTGCCGAAAGGCCATCGTTGATTCTGGCGGCTGCCGAAGATATTGAAGATGCGCGTGAGCGGCTCGCGGAGTTGATTTCCTGGATGCGCGCCGATACGGAGGTGTGAAAGTGCTTTTTGAAGGCTCTTATCTCGGCGACAACAGCAAAATCGGCCCGACCACGCGACTCGAATGCAAAGTGTGCTGGTATGTTTATGATCCGGCGGAAGGTGATCCCGAATGGCAAATTCCGCCGGGTGTGCCGTTTTACGATTTGCCGGAACATTGGACGTGTCCACAGTGCAGCGCGACCAGGGATCAGTTTCTGGTGTTGAACGAGACGTAAATGAGGAGACGCAAGTGACGGATGATGTCTGCGCGGCGGCTTCTGCCGAAATGATGTTGCCCGACCCGTCGGCGCGTCTCTGCGCGGGATTCGAGCAGATCGGCCATACCCGAATGCAGGGGCTGCCTTTTCTCAATCCGGTGCTGCGTGTGGAGGCCGTTGGTTTCCAGCCCTGGCAGGAATTCTGGCTGGGCGTGATCGTGACGCCCTGGATGATGAATCTGATGCTGCTGCCACGTGAGCCGGAACACTGGCCGACGATTGAGCGCGGTGAACGTCTGCATTACCGGTTTCCGGCGGGCGACTACGATTTCATTATGGCGCACGACGAAACGCTCGGCGAATACATGATGTGTTCGCTGTTTTCTCCGATGCAGCAGTTCGGCGATCATGAAACGGCGCGGCAAACCGCAGCGTTCGTGTTGAAAGCGTTGTTTGAGGACGAGGTGCCGGAAGCGTCAGGCGAAGAAAAACAACGGCCAACGTTGCGGGAAAAATTGACGGAACCGTTGTCGAAGCGCGATTTTTTGCGTGGCCGCTTTTTGAATAAGGGCGCGGCAGAATGAAACGCGAGTTGACGCTGACGTTGACAACCGACGGCGAGCGCGTGACCGCGCTCGATGTTCGATTGCCGCGTTTCGACGCGACGGCATTGTTGGCGCAACGTCAGGCATCGGAGGCAGCGGTATTGTTGCCTTCAGTTTTCAGCATTTGTGCGCAGGCGCAGGCAGCGGCGGCGGCGGGCGCGATCAGCGCGGCGTGTGCTCAACCGCTGTCACCGACGCTGATGGCAGGGCATACGTTGGCGGTGCAAATCGAAAGCGTTCAGGAAAGCTTGCGGTCGTTGTGTCTTGGTTTGCCGGAGACGTTGCTGTCTCGGCAATCAGCGCAACGGTCGGAGCAAGGTGTGGCGTTGATCGCCGATTTTTCGCAGGCATGGCGCGACAGCACGGCTTTTCTGGCGCGGCTTCAAAAAGCATTGTGCAACGATGCGGCGCACGACAAAGCGTCGGCGCTTGCCGCGTTGATTCAAGAAGCAAAGCAAATCGCTCAGGCCTGGGATCATTTTTGCACTCGCCATGTGTATGGCGTCTCTGTTTTGCATTGGCAAGGAGAAGGAAACAGCGTCGGAAACAGCGTCGGAAACAGCGCCGCATCGGATGTGCTGCCGGTGATGCGCTGGTTTCGGCAAATGGCGAAGGACGTTCCGGTGCTTGGAAAAACAGCGTTATCGCCGTTGCCGTTGGCGATGTTTCGCGCCGGTAAATTGTCCTGGCAGGCGCTGGTGCATGCGCCTTACGACGCGAGCGCCTGGTGGCGTGTGCAACAGGATTCGCGCATGGCGCCGGTAGCAGCGCGTTTCGGAAATGGTGCGGTAGCAAGATTGTGGGCGCGGCTTGTCGATGTGGCAAGAACGCTGGGCGAACTTCTTGACGCGACCGCAGAGAAGAAAGAGGAGCGGCCATGGATTCGCGTTCATTCGCTTGGTGACGGTGACGGCATGGCGGAAGTCGAATGTGCGCGTGGTGTGCTTGTGCATCGGGTACAGTTGGCAGCACAAAGCGTTGTTGCTTATGAGGTGTGTGCGCCGACCGATTGGAATTTGCACCGCGACAGCGCACTGGCGACGTTGATCGGCTTGCCGGCGACCGATGCCGCTTGTTTGCAGACGCACGCGACCTGGTTGGTTCAGGTGCTTGATCCCTGTGTTGCGTTTGATGTTGAGGTGATTCATGCATGAAATGTCGCTCGCCGAGAGCATGCTGGAAATCGTCGAAAGCACGGCGCGGAAACACAACGCGCAGCGGGTAACGTCGGTACAATTTGAATTGGGAGCGTTGTCGCATGCCGACCGTGACGCGCTGGCGTTTGCGTTTGATGTGGTGACACGCGGAAGTGTTGCCGAAGGCGCACGTTTTGAAGTGATTGAGGTTCCGGGTGCGGCCTGGTGTATGCTGTGTTCGAAAACAGTGGCGCTGGCAAAGCTCGGCGAGGCTTGCCCGGAGTGCGGGCGTTATCAATTGGCGGTGACGCAAGGCGACGCGATGCGAATTGCGTCGATTGAAATTATTTGAAGGTACTGGGAAGGACAGGAGACAACGATGTGTTCAACTTGCGGTTGTGGTCATGGTGAAGTGAGAATTGACGGCGTGCCGGTCGAGGAGCATAGCGACCCGCATTGGCACCAGCACGAGGATGGGACTTGGCACAGCCATACGCACGCCCATGAACATACGCATACCCATGCACATGGTGGTGAGTCGCACAGCCACGCTCATGTGCATGCGCACGACCATCCGCACTCGCATGGTCACGGACACAGCCACGGGCATTCGCACGATCACGCGCATTCACACGACCGTGCGCCGCTTGGCGCGGTTCATGCGCCGGAAGTGTCGGCGGCGCGGGTGATCGAAATCGAACGCGACTTGCTTGAGAGAAACGATGCGGTGGCGCAGCAGAACCGGCAACGGTTTGTCGATCAAGGATTGTTCGCGCTGAATCTGGTGTCAAGCCCCGGCTCGGGTAAAACAACGCTGTTGGTGCGCACCATTGAAGCGCTGCGCGATGCTGTGCCGTGCGCGGTGATTGAAGGTGACCAACAGACCGAAAACGACGCCGATCGCATACGTGCGACCGGCGCGCCTGCTGTGCAAATCAACACCGGCAAAGGCTGCCACCTTGATGCGCGGATGGTCGCGCAAGCGTTACCAAAATTGCCGAAACTTGAAAATGCTTTGCTGTTTATCGAAAACGTCGGCAATCTGGTGTGTCCCGCCGCGTTCGATCTCGGCGAAGCGCACAAAGTGGTCATTCTTTCCGTGACCGAAGGCGCCGACAAACCGTCGAAGTATCCCGATATGTTTCGCGCCGCTGATGTGCTGTTGATTAACAAGATTGATCTGTTGCCGTATGTCGATTTCGATGTCGCGCAGGCGATCACATACGCACGCCGGATTCAACCGAAGCTGACAGTGATGAAAGTGTCGGCGACAACCGGCGAGGGGATGGGTGACTGGTTAGACTGGCTCAAGCGCGGCGTTGAAAAATAAATGTTGAAAAAACAAATTTAACCACGAAAGACACGAAAAGCACGAAAGTGTTATAGCGCCCATCTGTTTATTATGACTTTACAATGATTATTTCGTGACTTTCGTGTTTTTCGTGGTTAAAAAGAAATTCAGGATGAGATGGCTGCACTGACACTACCGATTTCGATGCACCCCCGAATACGTCGACGCTTTCAGGTGCGCGGTATCGTGCAAGGCGTCGGTTTTCGCCCGTTCGTTCACCGACTGGCGAGCGAAATGGCGTTAAGCGGTTGGGTGCAAAACGGTGTCAGCGGCGTGGTGGTCGAAGCCGAAGGAAGTTTGCCGCAACTGGAAACGTTTGTGCAACGACTTCTTGCGGAAGCGCCGCGATTGGCGCGTATTGATGAGGTGATACCGCAGGAGGTCGCGCTTGTTCCGAATACGCACGGCTTCGAGGTGATCAAGAGTGCGCACGATGGCGCACTTGCCACCATGATCGGCCCGGACAGCGCCATTTGCGACGATTGTCTTTTTGAAATGTTAACGCCGGGTGATCGTCGTTACCGTTATCCGTTTATCAACTGCACGCATTGCGGGCCACGTTATACACTTGTGCATGGCTTGCCGTATGATCGAGCGACGACCAGTATGGCGACGTTCGCGCAATGTCCGGCTTGTCTGGCCGAATATACGGATGCGGCGCACCGCCGTTTTCACGCCGAGCCTAACGCTTGTCCGCAGTGTGGGCCGCGTTTGCAGTGGTGCGATGTGCGAGGTAGTGGCGATATTAGAGCGATTTCGACTCAAGTGCATACACTTTTTTCCCTCCCCCCTAGCGGGGGAGGGTGCCCCGAAGGGGCGGGAGAGGGGGAAGGCTTGGGTGGGAAAGGGTCTTTATCCCCCTCTCCCCTCTCCCCGCTCCCACGAGGGGAGAGGGGAGCCGAGAATGATGCAATTGCCGAAGCGCTAAACCGTATCCGGCGCGGCGACATTGTAGCCATCAAGGGACTGGGCGGTTTTCATCTGGTGTGCGATGCGACGTGCGCCGAAGCAGTATCCGAATTGCGGCAGCGTAAAGCGCGTGACGAGAAACCGTTTGCGCTGATGGTGTTGAATGCGGTGTCGGCGCAGCAATGGTGCGATGTTTCTGAGGAAGAAGCGGCATTGCTGGAAAGCGTCGAACGTCCCATTGTGTTGTTGCCGAAAAAAAAGCATACCGATAAAGCGCTCGCTGGAATTGCGCCGGACATGAACACGCTGGGTCTGATGTTGCCTTATACACCGTTGCATTATTTGCTGTTTCACGAAGCATCAGGCCGACCGGCGACGCTTGATTGGCTCAAAGAAGCGCAGCCACTGATACTGGTGATGACTTCGGCCAATCCGGGCGGCGAACCGCTGGTGATCGGCAATGAAGAAGCGTTGCAACGCTTGCAGGGCATTGCCGACGGGTGGTTGATGCACGACCGCGAAATTGTCGCACGTTGTGACGACAGCGTGGTGCGGGTGCCGATAACAGAATCAAAGCCGCAACTGTTGCCGCCTCAGTTTATTCGCCGTGCGCGTGGTTACACACCACGCGCCATCCGTTTGAGCGGCGCAGCCGATGCGCCGTCAGTGCTGGCGGTGGGCGGTTATTTTAAAAACACGATTTGCGTGACACGCGGCGATGAGGCGTTTTTGTCGCCGCACATCGGTAGTCTCGACAATGCGGCAACCTGTCGCGCTTTCGACGAAGCGATTGAACATCTGCTGAAATTGCTCGATGTGACGCCGACGTGCATCGCGCACGATCGTCATCCGGATTTTTACAGCACACGAGTTGCCGCTGCGTTGGCGCAGCGTTTTGATGTGCCGATGATCGAAGTGGCGCACCATCATGCGCATATTGCGGCGGTGGTTGCGGAACACCGGATTGACGCGCCGGTACTCGGGCTGGCATTTGATGGTGTTGGTCTTGGTGATGACGGTACTGCATGGGGCGGTGAATTGTTGTATGTCGGAGGTGCAAAGTGCCAGGGCGCGAAAAGCGAACGAGTCGGTCATCTGACGCCGTTGTATCTTGCCGGTGGCGATAAAGCAGCACGTGAACCCTGGCGGATGGCGGCGAGTGTGTTGGCGCAATCGGGTCGGGTAGGCGATATTGAAAAGATTTTTCCGCAGCAGTCGGCAGCCGCAGCAGTCGCTAAAGTGCTGTCGCGTGCGTTGGAAGCAAATTCACCGCATGCGCCGCCGACCACCAGCATGGGGCGTTATTTTGATGCGGCGGCAGGCGCGTTGAAAGTCTGCGAACAAATGACTTTTGAAGGGCAGGCGGCGATGCGGCTCGAAGGGTTGGCGCATCGTTACCTGAATAGCAAACAAAAGTCGCATTTGCCGGTTGATTCTTCTGCGTTCCTGATTGAGCCGGACGGCACGCTTAACGTTTTACCGCTTGTTCATGCGTTGTTCTACGTTGACAATCCGTCCTACGGCGCGGCGCTGTTTCATGGCACCTTGATCGCCGCCGTTGTCGAATGGGCGGATGCCGCAGCACGGCGTCTCGGCCTCGATCAAATCGTGTGCGGCGGCGGTTGTTTCGTGAATGCGCTATTATCGCGTGGTGTTAGCGACGGGCTGCGGGCGCGTGGCCATGTGGTATGGCATGCGCAGGCGGCGCCAGCCAACGACGGCGGGTTGAGTCTGGGGCAAGCCTGGGTGGCGCGGTTGCATAGGTTAGGGTGAGCGGCAGTTGCATAGCTTGGGGCGAGCGTAGCAAACCCCAACGGTTGAGAGAAAGGAAGCGTTTATTTATTAACCGCAAAGAACGCAAAGAGCACAAAGATGATTCTTCTCTTCGCCAGCGTTCTTTTCGGCTAAATAATTTTCCCAACAGGCTTTACGAATTAACTACACAGGGCACAAAAGACTCGGAGTTTTTTCTTTGTGGTCTTTGCGTTCTTTGCGGTTAAAAAGATTTTTAGGTATGTTCCAAGGAGTGCGGCTATGTGTCTGGCAATACCGGTTCGGGTCATGGAAAAAAAAGACGACGAGACGGCCATCGTTGAATTGTCCGGCGTGCG
>JAITMH010000068.1 GCA_031277445.1 Burkholderiales bacterium | reverse complement strand
GTACAGCGTGTCGCCGTCACACCCGATGGCCTTCAGCACGATGTAGTAACCGGCGACACCCAGAAGGCCGAGGCCGACGACCAGCAACCCGGTAATTGCGCCGCCCTTGAAAGCAATATCGAGCGCCGGGCCAATGCCGTTACGCGCTGCTTCCGCAGTGCGCACATTGGCGCGAACCGACACGTTCATCCCGACGTAACCCGCCAAGCCTGACAACACCGCGCCAAGCACGAAACCGAGGGCCATCTTCCAGCCGAGGAAAATAAAGACAACGATGGACAGCACAATCCCGACGATGCCAATCGTCAAGTATTGGCGGTTGAGATACGCCTTGGCGCCGGCTTGAATGGCGGCGGCGATTTCCTGCATCCGCTCGTTACCGGCGGGTTTAGCGAGAATGGATTTGGTGGTCACGATGCCATAAACAATGGCGGCGAGAGCGCACAGCAGTGAAAGTACGAGTGGTAGCATAATAATTTCCCAAAAAAATCATTTCAGGCGCCAGAAGCGTACTTCGACCTCCTTTTCGCGGCGTTTCGCCGCGAACGCTCAAGATTACGCGCGCCCCCTCAACAACGGCGCTATTTTCCGGTGCTTTGGCGCAAAAGTCGAGAGTTTTCGGGTGTCAGGGGGGCAGAAATCAGAGGGCAGATGTCAGGCATCAGAACTCCGTCATTCCCGCGAAAGTGGGAATCCAGAAAAATCATCTCACGCGGAGGCGCGGAGAGCGCGTAGGTTGGACAAGCCGCAAAGCGGCGCAGTCCAACAACCCAAGCATCAAATCAGTGGTGCTTCGCGCCGGAAAGATGGCTCCCGGACTGCGCTTCGCTTGTCCAGGCTACTTGCTGGATTGCTTCGCTTCGCTCGCAATGACGCCGTTTTGGTTTCACGCGAAGGCGCGAAGCCGCGAAGAAGAACTCCGTCATTCCCGCGAAAGCGGGAATCCAGTCCTTCCAAAATATCAAACTTCTAAACCATGGCATCGACAAAAACGCACGGATTACGTCTTTGCGAATACATTTTTTCTGGATTCCCGCTTTCGCGGGAATGACGGGGCGAAGGGAGTATTTTTCTTCGCGGCTTCGCGTGAGAAGGTTTTATGGATTCTGCGACTTCGCGCAGAATGACGGCTATTTTTTCGTGGCTTTCGTGTTTTTCGTGGTTAAAAGCTTTTTTCTCCGTGTTCTCCGCGCCTCCGCGTGAGATGGGGTTGCGGGCGGAACGCCCGCGCTTCAACGACAAACCCCCGTCCGCCTTCGGCGGCCACCCCCTTTGAAAAGGGGGCTTTAAAACACACCTTCGCGGCTTCGCGCCTTCGTGTGGGGCAAGACGCTGGGATTCGCTGCGCTTATCGCTAGCCTACGAATCTTCGCTTCGCGCAGACGATCATTTTTTCGTGTCTTTCGTGGTTAAAAGCTTTTTTCTCCGCGTTCTCCGCGCCTCCGCGAGAGATGATGCTTTTCTGATCCCTGATTCCCGGCCTCTGATACCTGATCGCGTGAGACCAACCCGTCGCGGTTCGCTGCGCTCACCACGACCTACGAGAGGTAGCGCCCGATCTCCGAGAACAGCGCCCGTGCTTCTTTGCCCGGATTATCGGCGAAGAGGATGCTGCGGCTGGCGTTGATCAGCAGGCCGCGATGATCGGCAGTAAGACCATTACGCAAAACCGCTTCAAGGTTGCCACCCTGAGCGCCGATGCCGGGCACCAACAGCACCATATCGCCGACATCGGCGCGTACATCGCGGATGATGTCGGGAACGGTTGCGCCGACGACGAGCATGCAGTTGCCTTGTGCGTTCCACTTTGTTGCCACACGGCGGGCGAGGTGTCGCCAGAGCGGCAGCGGTACGCCGTCGTTGCCGGTGATTTCCAATTCTTGCAATTCGCCGCTGCCCGGATTCGAGGTGTGGCAAAGGATGATGGCCGCTTTGTCGGGTCGTTCCAGAAACGGTTGCAGCGCTTCGCCGCCAAGCCATGGGTGTAACGTCACTGCATCGCAGCCCAGCATATCGAAGAAGGCGGTGGCGTATTGGGCGCTGGTGTTGCCGATGTCGGCGCGTTTGGCGTCGATGATGGTGAACACGTCAGGCGCAACGTCGCGCAGGTAATCCATCGTGCGCTGCATCGCTTCCCAACCGGCTGCGCCGTGCGCTTCGTAAAACGCGCTGTTGAGTTTGTACGCGGCAGCGGTTTCAAGGGTTTGGTCAATGATCCAGCGGTTGAACGCGAATTGCGGTTGCGCGTCTTTCTGGAAACGTTCCGGCAGACGTGAAAGTTCGCTGTCCAACCCGACGCACAAGAGCGATTGCGAACGGGTGATGCGGGCGTTGAGTTTGTCGGTGATGTGCATGGCAGGTTTCAGGTATCAGAGAGGCATTTCACGCGAAGGCGCGAAGGCGCGAAGAAAAAAGCCCCCTTTTCAAAGGGGGTGGCCGCCGAAGGCGGACGGGGGTTTGTTGCGGGCGAGACGCCCGCGCTCCCAGAGTCGTCATTCTGCGCGAAATCGCAGGACGCAGAATCCAGAAACCCATCTCCATCGCCCTCTCCCGGCCTTCGGCCACCCTCTCCCGCAAGCGGGAGAGGGGAGAAAAACAGAAGGGGCAGGAGGCTTCGCGTCTTCGCGCCTTCGCGTGAGAAAAAGAACATAAGCGATCAATTCTCAACCGCCGTCGCGGTGATGCCGTTCTTTTCGGCCCAGGGCCAGGGGTCGGCCAGCCAGTCGGCGACGATGGCTTTTTTCTTGTCGTCGAAATAGCCGCAACGCACGGCGGCATCAAGAATCGCGTCGAAGGTCAGCAGTGTGTGCGGCGTGACACCGGCTTCTGCGAATGCCTGCCGCGCTTCGGCGAAGTTGTAGCTGGTGATGCTCAGACAATCGGTCACGGTGGCGCCGGCCTGACGCA
>JAITMH010000104.1 GCA_031277445.1 Burkholderiales bacterium | reverse complement strand
CGAGTAGCCTGGACAAGCGAAGCGCAGTCCGGGAAACCTCTTTCCGGCGCAAAGCGCCGCTGATTTGATTGTTGGGTTGTTGGACTGCGCCGCTTTGCGGCTTGTCCAACCTACGCGCTGACCTCTGATTCCTGCTAATGGCAATCCATTTGAACAGGTTCGTCCGGGTTATCAAGATTGATGGGCGGTGACTTTGCCATCAGTTGGGCAAACATCCAGAACGCCAGTGCGGCGATGGCGATTCCGGCGAGGCGTTTCAGCCAGACGCTTTGCATCCAGCGGTTCAGTCCGCTTGCCGCAATGCCGATCGCTGCCAGCACCGGAAGGGTGCCTAGGCCGAACGCCAGCATCAGCGCACCGCCTTCGAGTGCGCCACCACCGGCCAGACTGGCGGCCAGCGCGGCGTAAACCATTCCGCACGGGATGAATCCCCAGAGGCCGCCCAGCGCCAGCGCGCCGGGGAAGTGTTTGATCGGCAGCAGACGGCTGGCAAGTGGCTGGATTTTCTGCCAGAGGTGTCCGCCCAGACGTTCAAGCGGCGCCAGCGCGGTATAAAGCCCGCTGATGTGGATGGCGATCAGCAGCATGAAAACGGCGGCGATGACGGTCAGCAGCAGTTGCACTTGAAACAGGGCGCCAACGCGCTGCGCCAGCCAAAGGCCAAGCGCACCGAAGAGCGCCCCCATCAGGGTGTAGGTGATGATCCGGCCAAGGTTGTAGCCAATGACCAGCAGCCAGCGACGGGAGGCGGAGTTGAGCGACAGCGCCGCCACGATTGGCGAGCACATGAAGACGCAATGGCCGCCGCTACCGACGAGTCCCATCAGGAAAAGTGTAATGATTGGTGGAAAGTTGCTGTAATCCATATTAATTAAAACCCCCAGTAAAAAATGAAAAAACCGCTGTGAGCGAAATGGCGCACAGCGCAAACGGATTTCCGGGAAGCCATGGTTTGTTTTGTGTAAGGCTGCGGCTGCGGAAAGGAAAGGTCTTCTTTCCGATAATGCTCGGAAGAAGAATTATTTTTATTTATATAAATCAATGTTTTGCGTTCAATATTTCAAGTGTTTCACGAAGTTCGTCGCGCAGTTTGGCGAGGTCAAGAGGCGCTTTGGTCGGCGGCGGAAGCACGGTAATGGAAGGTTTGTTTTTGGCGGTGTTGGACGATGCGGTTCTGTCTGTTACGGTTTTGTCTGCTGCCGCTGTGTCTTCAAGCTGGCTTCGGGCGCCGCTGATGGTGAAGCCCTGTTCGTAGAGCAGACCACGAATGCGGCGAATCAGCAGCACTTCGTGATGCTGGTAATAGCGCCGGTTGCCGCGCCGTTTCAGCGGCTTGAGTTGCGAAAATTCCTGCTCCCAGTAACGCAGAACGTGCGGTTTGACCGCGCACAGTTCGCTGACTTCGCCGATGGTGAAGTAACGTTTGGCGGGAATCGGCGGCAACTCAGGCGCGTGGCGTGGCGCTTCGGGCATTGGCAGCCTCGTCAACCATGGCTTTGAGTTTTTGACTGGCGTGGAAGGTCACCACACGCCGCGCCGAGATGGGGATGTCAACGCCGGTTTTCGGGTTGCGCCCAGGCCGCTGCGCTTTTTCGCGCAACTGGAAGTTGCCGAAACCGGACAGTTTGATGGTATCGCCTTTTTCAAGCGCCAGCCGGATCTCTTCAAAGAAACGCTCGACCATATCTTTGGCTTCGCGCTTGTTAAGCCCCAGTTGTTCGAAGAGCAAATCCGTCAATTCGGCCTTGGTGAGCGTTGACATGCACTATCCTTAAAGGTTCTTAAATTCTAAGAGCGAAGACGCGCACCATGATCATTTTCCAGCGCAGTGTAAAACGCTTGCAGCGTTGCGTCGATATCGCGATCTGTCAAAGTACGTTGAGTATCTCTCATAAGCATAAGAATCGCAACGCTTTTTTTACCAGCGGGCAGGTTGGCTCCCTGGTAAATGTCGAAAATTTGAATGTCTTCGACATGATGCAGTCGGGCGTTCCGCCGGACTTTTTCCAGAGAATCGATCAGAGCTTGCGCTGGGACGTGATTATCGACGACAACGGCCAAATCGCGCCGCGCCATCGGTTGCCGCGAAATCGGCCTGACTTGCGGCAATGCCTGTTCGCACAAGATTTCCTGATCAAGCTCGAAAACCACCGGCGTTTGCGGAAATTCCAGATGCCCAACGAGTTTCGGGTGCAATTCGCCGAGCCAGCCGATGGCTACGTCATCGAGCAGTACGCGGGCGGCGCGGCGCGGATGCAACGCGGGCGGCAGGTCGTTGGCATTATCGTCAGCATTGTCAAATGAGGCAGTGGTTAGTCGTCGCGGCGCGACCAGCGCTTCCAGCGTACCTTTGACATCGAAGAAATCGACAGGTCGCCGCGTTGAGGCGGTTCCCCACTGTTCGGGAACGGCGTCGCCATAGGCCAGCCCGCCCAGCCGGTAGGGTTGGACGGAGGGATCGGCGGTGGCCGAAAGAAAAATGCGACCGATTTCAAAGAGCCGCAGGTAGGGTTCTTTGCGGTTCAGATTGTTTTTGAGGGTTTCCAGCAGTCCCGGAAGCAGTGATGTACGCATCACATCAAGCTGGGCAGCGATCGGGTTGTGAACGCGCACCGGCGGAATTTTGGGCGCCTCACCGTTGAGCAGCCGCTCCATTTCGGAGGAGACGAAGCTGAAGGTCAGAATTTCCTGCCAGCCCTGATGCGCCAGACGTTGTTTGAGCGTGGCGACCGGCAGTTGCGTTTCCGGCAGCGCCAGCATGTGCTGACCGTGTGCGACCGCTGGCGACGGAATGTTGTCGTAGCCGTGGATGCGGGCGACTTCTTCGATGAAATCTGCTTCCAGCGTCAGATCGAAACGGTACGAGGGCGGCGTGACGGTGAAGTCGTCACCATTACGTGTAAAGGCAAAACCGAGTTTCTGAAAAACAGCGGCGACAGCATCGGCATCGAAAGACCAGCCCAGAATCCGTGAGACACGTGCGGTGCGCACACGCACCGGAGGCCGTGCCGGTAATGTTTTGCGTTCATCGACCAGCGGGCCAACGGTTGTTTTTCCGGGGATACTGCAAATCGCCAGGATCAATTCAGTGGCGCGTTCAATTGCTTTCGGCGGCAGCTCAAAATCGACGCCGCGCTCAAAACGGTGACCGGCATCGGAAACAAAACCAAACCGTCGCATCTTGCCTTGAATGGTTGTCGGCGAGAAGTGTGCGGCCTCAAGAAGAAGGTTTGTCGTGTCGGTGGCGATACTGGTGTGTTCGCCGCCCATGATGCCGGCCAGCCCCAGCGGTTTTTTCTCGTCGCACACCATCAGAAGATCGGGTGTCAGGTCAAGCGTTTGCTCGTTGAGCAGCAACAGTTTTTCGCCGGGTTGGGCGAAACGCACAACAATATCACCGTCGATTTGACGGCAATCGTAAGCGTGCATCGGTTGACCCAGTTCCATCATCACGTAGTTGGTGATATCGACCAGCGCCGAGATGGGTCGGATACCGGCGCTACGCAAACGTTGTTGCATCCACAACGGCGTTGGCGCTGATGGGTTGACGTTCTCAACGATCCGCGCCGCGAAGCGGGGGCAAGCGTCGGCTGCTTCGAGCCGTGTGCCGGGCGTAGCTTTCGAGTCGGCGCTTACGGGAGTGCTTTCTGGTAATCGTAGCGGCGCGCCGGTCAACGCGGCGACTTCACGCGCAACGCCGACAAGCGACAAACAATCGGCGCGGTTCGGCGTCAGCTTCAACGTGATAAAAGTGTCGTCGAGATGCAGCGCTGCGCGAATGTCGGCGCCGGGTTTTAGATCGTCAGGCAGC
>JAITMH010000039.1 GCA_031277445.1 Burkholderiales bacterium | reverse complement strand
CGAATTATACCTTCGGTATGAACGGAAACGGTCTCAATGTAACACTGGGCAAGGACCAGCAAGGTCTCATCCTTGGCGCTGTGCACAACTTCTAAGAAGGCACAACGTAACGAATTCCGTTTCTACGGAAAACCAACAGCAGGAACGGGCCTCGAAAGAGGCCCGTTTCATTTGTAGAGAACAAAAAAAGTTTAACCACGAAAAACACGAATTTCACGAAAAAATCTTTGTGTTCTATGCGTTCTTTGCGGTTAAAGTAACCCAATGATCAAAGTCAAAGGCGAACACAATACAGCCTTGTGCTATTGCGGGGAGCTGGAGCCCGACGCGCTCAAGCAGATCAAGGCCGTCTGCGACCGCGAGGAATTTGCGGACAGCCGGATTCGGATCATGCCGGACGTTCATGCCGGAAAAGGCTGCACCATCGGCACCACGATGACCATCACCGACAAAATCGTGCCGGGCATGGTCGGCGTCGATATCGGTTGCGGGATGGAAACCGTTCGCCTTGCCGAACGCCATCTGGACTTCGCGCAACTTGACCGTTTGATTCGGGCGCAAATTCCGTCCGGTCGTGGCATCCGCAAAAACCATCACCCGCTGAACGCAAAAATCGACCTGAACAAACTGCGTTGTGCCGACCGCGTCAAAAGAGACCGTGCGCAACTGAGCATCGGCACACTGGGCGGCGGCAACCATTTTATCGAGATCGACCGCGCCGATGACGGAACCCTGTATTTGATCGTACACTCCGGCAGCCGCCACCTTGGGCAGGAAGTCGCCCTCTGGTATCAGGAGCAGGCGTGCAAGCGTCTGGCCGCCCCCTCCAAAAAAGCGGTGCGTGATACCATCGCCGCCCTGAAAACCGGAGGGAGGGAAAACGAAATTGAAGATTCCCTCCAGCGCCTGAAATCCGGCACAGACCTTCCCAAAGACCTGGCCTACGCTTCGGGAAAATTGTTTGACGATTACCTGCACGATATGCGAATCATCCAGCGCTTCGCGGCGCTGAACCGACAGGCGATGACGGAGGTCATTCTGAGCGGAATGGGGCTGACCGAAACAGATCGCTTCACCACCATCCACAACTACATCGACACGGAAACAATGATCTTGCGCAAAGGCGCTGTTTCCGCCCAATCGGGAGAACACTTGCTGATACCGATCAACATGCGCGATGGCAGCCTCATTTGCGTGGGCAAGGGCAATGCAGACTGGAACCATTCCGCACCGCATGGCGCGGGACGGTTGATGAGCCGCACCAGGGCGCTCCATACGTTGTCGATGGACGCCTTCCGCGCCGAGATGAAAGACATTTTTTCCACCTCGGTACATCGCAACACCCTGGACGAATCGCCGATGGCCTACAAAAGCATGGATGAGATTCTTTCGCACATCCGCCCGACAGCGGAAGTCGTCGAAAGAATCCGAACCGTTTACAATTTCAAGGCGAACGAGTGAGGCGGCTTTGATTACAAACCGCGTTTGTAACCCGCCAGCGCCGCAATCCGCGCCGCGTGGAGCGCTGCCGGAAGGGTGACCGGGTCGTTGGCGTGATCGCGGGCGATGGCTGCCGCATCAATATTCTGCAAAACGCGGGCGGCGCCTTCGAGAAAACGGGCTGCCGGAGGGGTTTCGCCTCCCCTCTCCCCTTGCGGGAGAGGGGCAGGGGGAGAGGGGGCCAAAAACTCATCCCCACCCCAAACCTCCCCCCCGATCAAAATTGCTTCGGGGGCAAGCTCTTGAAGGGGAGACAAACCCTCGTCGGCTTCGCCGACACCCCCTTTGGAAAGGGGGCTTTTTTTCTTCGCGGCTTCGCGGCTTCGCGTGAGATGATGCTTTTCTGATTCCTGATCCCTGATTCCTGATTCCTGTTCCGCCCACTCTTTGACACCGATGTCCACGGTCATCGCGTCGATCAACCAGCGCAACCGATGGGGACGGCGCAAAGCATCCGCCGCCATCAGCATCATCAGCAACGTTTCTTCGTTCAGCTCGGGCGCACGCAGGGCTTCGCCGTGCCAGTGCGCCACCAGTTGCGCCGCATCGCTGCAATCTACCGGTACTTTCAGTCGCGCCGACAACGCTTGCGCCAGCGGGACGCTGCGCGTTTCATGACCGCGATGGCTCGGCCATTGTTGCGGCGGCGTCGCGCCTTTGCCCAAATCGTGACACAGCAGCGCATAGCGCACCGGCAACACATCGTTGCGCTGCGCGGTGAAGTCGAGCACTTGTTCAATATGAACACCCACGTCGATTTCCGGATGGTGTTCGGGCTTTTGCGGCACACCGTACAACGCGGCGGCTTCCGGCATGACTTTTTCCAGCGCGCCGCAATCACGCAGCACTTGCAAAAAACGCGACGGTTTCTTCGTCATCAATGCCCGCGCTGTTTCCTGCCACAAACGTTCCGCTGCCAGCGTTGACAATTCATCGCTGTCGGCAATGCGCCGCATCAATGCCAGCGTTTCATCGGCCAGAGTGAAATCAAACCGCGCTGCAAACCGCGCCACCCGAAGCACCCGCAGCGGGTCTTCGACAAACGCCGACGACACATGCCGCAACACGCCGCGCTGCAAATCGCGTTCACCGCCGTAAGGGTCGATCAGCGTGCCGTCCGCCGTCCGCGCCATCGCGTTGATGGTCAGATCGCGACGGCAAAGATCGTCCTCAAGCGTCACCGACGGATCGGTGTAAAACGTGAACCCGCGATAACCGCGCCCGGATTTTTTTTCGGCACGCGCCAGCGCGTATTCTTCCTGCGTTTTCGGGTGCAGAAACACCGGAAAATCGCGTCCGACGGGCCGAAAGCCTGCGGCCAGCATCGCTTCCGGCGTCGCGCCGACCACCACATAATCGCGGTCGGCCACCGGCCTTCCCAACAGCGCGTCGCGCACCGCGCCGCCGACTTCGTAAACGCGCACGGTTTCCGGCAATCGGGTTAGCACCGGATCGTGAGAGGTTTGTTCTTTCTGGCGCTTGGGAGGGTTATGCGGCATGAAGGCGGATTAAATCGAAAAAAACATTTTAACCGCAAAGAACGCATAGAGCGCAAAGAAAAACGATCTCACGCGGAGGGGCGAAGAAAACCCCTTCAACCACGAAAAACACGAAAAGCACGAAGAAAAATAGCGGTCATTCTGCGCGAAGTCGCAGAATCCATAAAAACCGCCTCACGCGAAGGCGTGAAGCCGCGAAGAAGAAAAGCCCCCTTTTGAAAGGGGGTGCCCGCCGAAGGCGGGCGGGGGTTTGTTGCGGGCGAGACGCCCGCGCTCCCAGAGTCGTCATTCTGCGCGAAGTCGCAGAATCCAGAAAACCCCATCCCCTTCCCAGCCTTCGTGTTCTTCGCGGCTTCGCGCCTTCGCGCCTTCGCGTGAGGCGGTTTTCTGGATTGCTTCGTCGCTTTCGCTCCTCGCAATGACGCCGATTTTTTCTTTGCGCTCTATGCGTTCTTTGCGGTTAAATCATGTTTTTGGATTCCCGGTTCTGCGACTTCGCGCAGAATGACACGCTTCGCTTGTCCGGGCTACGCTCGCCAAATGTTGGGGTTCCCGCCACGCTACGCTCGCGGCTAAAGGCCGCTCACCGCCAACCTACGCTCACTCCGCGCAGACGGTAATTTTTTCGTGCTTTTCGTGTTTTTCGTGGTTAAAGGGTTTTTCTTCAAGTCCGCAACCAGCGCGGCGCAACGTCTTCCAGCGCTGTCGGCGTAATCCCCAATTCGATCAACGCGCTTGCGTTGCCGTCCGGGCAAACGCTGTCTTTTTGCATTGAAAGCAATTGGTCGCGGGTCATCAAATGTCCGGGCAAGTGTTCGAGCAGCCATGCCTGCAAAGGCGCTAACGCTGTGGGCGTTGAAAGAATCGGGCGCGGCGACCCTATCGTTTTTCCCAGCCAGCGCAACAATTCATCAAGGCGATAAACGTGCGGCCCACCAAGCGGAAATGTTTTGCCTAT
>JAITMH010000002.1 GCA_031277445.1 Burkholderiales bacterium | reverse complement strand
CGCGTCGAATCGACCGTGCAAAAACTTATTGCATCGGGACACACGTTTGAACAGGACGGCGCTTTGTGGTTGCGCACCACCGACTTCGGCGACGACAAAGACCGCGTGATGCGCAAGGCCGATGGCCATTACACTTATTTCGTTCCCGATGTTGCCTACCACGTCACCAAATGGGAGCGCGGTTTTACGCAAGCGATCAACATTCAGGGAACGGATCATCACGGCACCATCGCCCGGGTACGCGCCGGATTGCAAGCGTTAAACTTCGGCATCCCGAAAGATTACCCCGCTTACGTGTTGCACAAAATGGTCACGGTGATGCGCGGCAAGGAGGAAGTGAAAATTTCCAAACGCGCCGGAAGTTACGTGACCGTGCGCGATCTGATCGACGAAGTGGGGCGCGATGCGGTGCGCTTCTTTTTGTCGATGCGCAAAGCCGATACCGAATTTGTGTTCGACCTTGAACTGGCGCGTTCGCAGGCCGAGGAAAATCCGGTGTATTACGTGCAGTACGCGCATGCCCGCGTGATGTCAGTGTTGCGACAGGCGCAACAAACCCTCGAAGCCGTGGTATCTTCTTTGCCAGCAGCCGACCTGACGTTGCTCAACCGTCCGCACGAAGAAGCGCTGTTGCGCCGACTCGCCGATTTTCCGGACGACATGGCTGTCGCTGCCCGCGAGCTTGCGCCGCACCACATCACCGCGTACCTGCGCGAACTGGCTGGTGAGTTTCACGGCTATTACAACGCCGAGCGTTTTCTGGTCGAAGACGCCGCGTTACGGCAGGCACGGTTGACATTGGTCGTCGCTGTGGGTCAGACTCTACGGAATGGGCTGGCGATTCTGGGTATTAATGCGCCCGATGAGATGTAAGTTTTTAAGGTTTAAGGTAAATTACGATGGCTCACAAAAAAACGGCATCTTTCCGCTGGGGCGTGTTATTCACCGGAATTTTTCTCGGCATCATCACCGGTCTGGTGATGGCGTTGACGGCCGCCTGGAAACTGGGCGGCAACGCTGTCGTTGAAGTGTTTTCCTCCAAGGACAAACCCGTTGCCAGCCAGCGCATTCCCGACAGCACATCGACGGCGAGAACCGGCGCTAACAGACCCAGCGATAGACCCAACGACAAGCCAACCGACAAGCCGAGTTTCGATTTCTACAAAGTTCTTCCGGAAGGCAGCAATGCGACCGCCGGAAACGATAAAACCATCGCGCCAACCACAAGACCTGTCGAGCAGCGCACGACCGCCGCCGCCTCGATCCCGGAAAACACGTCTGCGCGGCCTGTTCCTGTGACGGCTTCAACACCAACCCTTTCCACCAAGCCCAAAGAAATTTACTGGCTGCAAGTCGGCTCGTTTTCGCGTCCGGAAGACGCCGATAACCGCAAGGCCGAACTGGCGCTGTACGGCTGGGAAGCAACCATTCAACGAGGCGAAGCGCCCGGGCGCGGCATTTTCTATCGGGTGCGTGTCGGCCCCTATGACAGCGCCGAGCAAACCGGCAGAATGAAGGCCGAATTGACGCAGCGTAAATTTGACGTTGCCGTCGTCCGGCAATAATATTTTTCCTCTGCCGGAGCGGCGCAACTTTGCGTAACCGGCGCACGAGGCATCCAAAAAATTTGTTATGATGGTTGTTGCTGTGGGAAGAAACCCGCTCTGGCGCGTCTTTGCCTCAAGTGCATGCACTTCTCACCCTCTCCCCTTGCGGGAGAGGGTGCCCCGAAGGGGCGGGAGAGGGGGAAAGGTAACCATCACCCCTCTCCCCCGACCCCTCTCCCACAAGGGGAGAGGGGAGACAAAGCGCAGCGTCTCCTCACGGGAATGTATCCACTTAAGCCAAACCCGCCCTAACCTTTGTTTCACCAAGGAGTTTTTATGAACATCACCCATCCAGTCCTTTCACGCGGTTCCTGGTCGAAAGCCCTGTTGAGTGTTTTTGCAACTGCTGTTTTATTGCTGTCGTCGAACGCTTTTGCCGCGACCGAAGGCAAAGAGTTCCGACGGATTACGCCGCAATCGACGGAAGCGCCCGATGGCAAGATCGAAGTGATCAAGTTTTTCTCCTATGGGTGCGGCCATTGCGCCGAGTTCAACAAAGGCGTTGAAGCATGGAAAAAGAAACTCCCCGACGATGTTGTCTTTTACAAAGTTCCGGTGAGTTGGGGGCGCGCCCAATGGGCTTCCATGGCACGCGCCTACTATGCGCTCGACGCAATCGGTGAAGAAACTCGATTGTCGGGCGACGTTTTTAATGCGTTGCAAAACGAGCGGATCAATCTGACCGACAAAAAAACCTTCCTCGACTGGGCTGAAAAGAAAGGGGTTGACCGCAAGAAACTGGAAGAAATGTACGACTCGTTTGCCGTCAACAGCAAAGTGATGCAGTCCGACAAAAAAGTGGAGAACTACAAAGTGCAGTCGGTGCCACGTTTCTACGTCAACGGTCGCTACGAAATCAACACCGATGGGATCAGTTCGGCTTCGCAAGCGTTCAACATCGTTGATCAAGTGATTGAGATCGCACGCAAGGACGCCAAAAAGAAATAATTTCTTTTTAATATGAATGTTTTCATCACCGGCGCCTCTTCCGGATTGGGAGAGGCGCTTGCACATCGGTACGCAGGCGCCACACTCGGTCTTTTCGCACGTCGGCGTGATCGGTTGTGTGCTTTGCAAGAAGCGCTGACCGCCCCCGCATCCTCGCCCATACACATCTACGAAGGCGATGTCACCGACGCGCAGGCGTTACAGAACGCCGCGCAGGATTTCCTCGCTGTCGCCGGTGTTCCCGACATCGTAATTGCCAACGCCGGTGTTTCGCACGGTACCGTCACCGGCGGTGAAGGCGAAGCCGACCTGCCCGTTTTTCGGGAAGTGTTCGACACCAACGTGATGGGCATCGTCAACACCTTCCACCCGTTCGTTGATGCGATGCGCGAAGCGCAGCGCGGCACACTGGTCGGCGTTGCCAGCGTTGCCGGTTTTCGCGGCTTGCCCGGTTCCTCCGCTTATTCCGCCTCAAAAGCCGCCGCCATTTCGTATCTCGAAAGTCTGCGGGTTGAGTTGCGCGGCAGCGGCATCGCCGTCGTTACTTTGTGCCCCGGTTTCGTCGCCACGCCGATGACCGAAAACAATCCGTATCCGATGCCGTTCCTGATTTCCGCTTCCGAGGCCGCCGATCTGATGGTGCAGGCCATCGCACGAAAAAAGCGCCTCTATGCTTTCCCCTGGCCGATGATGCTTGCCGGAAAACTGCTGCGCGTACTGCCGGATGCTGTTTACGACGCGCTTGCTGCCAACAGGCCGCGCAAGCCGCGAAAACCGTCCCCTCCACCGTCATAGCCTTGCGGCGACGGGAAACCCGTTGCGCTTGCTTGAGGCCAATTGAGGTCAAAAAAGAAATTTGTAAAAATCTTTTCGATCCGTGCCGTGCCGAAAAATTCGGGTACAATACGATTCCAGCGCGTGTGCTGGTTTTTTTTCGCATATGCTTTTTGCAACTCTGATATTTTGACCACGATGCTCTGCTACTTGCTGACGCCACGAATCCGGGAAAACGTTGTTTTTCGTGACCGCGCTTTGCGGAGTTATCCTGTTTTATGAAATCCCCCGTTGGGGGATTTTTTTTAACCGCAATACTGGAGATCTCGCCATGCAACCTTCGTCCTCTCCGAACACCTTGCGCACGCTGATCGAGCCGCTCATTCATCAGCATGGCGGCTGGGTCAACGCCCATGCTCACGCCGACCGCGCTTTTACGCTTGACGCGCACACGCTCGAAATTTATTGCACGCAAACGCTGGAACGCAAGTGGGACGCGATCGACACGATGAAGCGCAACTCGACCGTTGACGATTACTACGGTCGTTTCTGTCAAACCATCGAACTGATGATTACGCAAGGCGTCACCGCGATGTGCTCTTTCGTCGATATTGATCCTGCCGCCGGTGATCGCGCCATTCGCGGCGCGTTACGCGCCCGCGAACTGTACCGCGACGACATCACCGTACTCTACGCCAACCAGACACTTAAAGGTGTGATTGATCCCGACGCCCGCGCCTGGTTTGATCGCGGCGCCGAAATGGTGGACATCATCGGCGCACTGCCGAAGCGTGACGAGCGCGATTTCGGTCGCGGCGCCGAAGCGCTCGACATCGTACTCGGCGTCGCCAAGTCAATGAACAAAATGGTTCATGCCCACGTCGATCAATTCAACGACGCGCACGAGCACGAAACCGAACAGTTGTGCAACAAAACCGTTGAGCACGGCATGCAGGGTCACGTCGTCGCCATTCACGGCATCTCGATTGCCGCCCACGCCAAACAATACCGGCTGCGCCTCTACGAAAAAATGCGCGACTCCGGCGTGATGACCATTGCCTGCCCGATGGCCTGGATTGATACGCCGCGTTCGGAGTTCGTTGGGCCTGCGCACAACGCGCTAACACCGATTGACGAAATGATTCCGGCTGGCGTCACCGTCGCCATCGGCACCGACAACATCAGCGACGCGATGGTTCCCTTCTGCGAAGGCGACATGTGGCGCGAATTGTCGCTGTTGGCCGCAGGTTGCCGCTATACCGATTTCGACGAACTCGTGCGCATCGCCACCGACAACGGTCGTCGCGCATTGGGTTTGCCGTTACTGAACGTACCGAGTGCCGTCAAGGAAAACACTCATGCAACCGTTTCTTGATCCGTCACTGAGCTACGAAGACAATTACGCGAACGGACCGTTCGGATCGTTTGCCTCCGCGCTCGAACTTCCCCTCCCCCCTGGCGGGGGAGGGTGCCCCGAAGGGGCGGGAGAAGGGGGAATGCGTGACGAACCACGCGAACGTTTTCTCGGCATTCCGGTACACAGTACCTTCGGCATTCCCGCCGGGCCGTTGCTCAACAGCCGTTTCGTCGCCGCCGCTTTTGCACACGGCTTCGATCTGTGCGTCTATAAAACCGTTCGCAGCGCAGCACGCGCCAGCCATCCCTGGCCGAACACGCTGGCCGTTGAATGCGATGGCGATCTGGCTCCCGACCAAACGCTGATCGCGCATGCTTGCGAAAAGAATCGTGTGCCGCGCTCAATCACCAACTCGTTCGGTGTGCCGTCGCAATCGCCGGATGTCTGGCAAGCCGACATGCTTGCCGCGTTGCGCAGCGCACAACACGGACAAGTGTTGATAGGCAGTTTTCAGGGCAGCGGTGAAGGCGTCGCACAAATCGCTGATTACGCACGCGCTGCGCGGCTGGTTGCCGAAACCGGCGTGCCGGTGCTGGAAGCCAATCTGTCGTGTCCCAACGAAGGAAAAAAAGGACTTCTGTGTTTCGACACCGAAAAAGCCAACGCCATCGTTGACGCGATTCGGAAAGAAGTGGCCGACCGACCGCTGTTGCTCAAACTCGCGTATTTTGAAGACACCTCCGCACTGCAAGCGCTGGTACGCGCACTGGGCGGCAAAGTTGAAGGCTTTTGCGCCATCAACACACTGTCGGCGCGTGTCGTCGATGCGAACGGACAACCGGCATTGCCCGGTGCCGGGCGTGACATCAGCGGCATTTGCGGTGCAACGATTCGTTGGGCCGGACTGTTGATGACGCAAAAACTCGCCGCCCTTCGTGCCGACAACAACATGCGCTTCGCCATCGTCAGCAACGGCGGCGTGTTAACACCCGCCGACGATAAAGAATACCGCGATGCCGGTGCCGACGCCGTAATGAGCGCCACCGGCGCCATGTGGAACACACAACTTGCTCAACAAATCAAAAAGGAACGTTGCCATGACCTCAAATAATCCTGCCCCGATCACGACCGCCATGCTGGCCGAGCACCTGCTGCGCATTCAGGCGATTATTTTTCTGCTTGAACAACCGGTTCGTTTCAAGTCGGGATTGATCTCGCCGGTTTACGTTGACAACCGCAGTCTGATCTACCATCCGCAGGCCTGGCATGTTTTAATCGACGCACTCAGTTCCCATATCGCGTCGGGCCGATTTCAATTCGACATCATCGCCGGTGTAGAAACCGCCGGTATTCCGCACAGCTCCGTCCTCGCTTACCGGCGAAACGTGCCGAGCGTTTTCGTGCGCAAACAAACCAAAACGCACGGCACACGAAACCGCGTCGAAGGCGGCGACGTGCGCGACAAGCGCGTGCTGCTGATCGAAGACCACATCTCGACCGGCCTTTCCAGTCTCGACGGCGTTACCGCACTGCGTCAGGCCGGCGCCACCGTGACCGATTGTCTGAGCATCACCAGCTACAACTTCGCCGAAGCGCGGCAGGCATTCGCAGAAGCCGGTGTCACGCCGCACACACTGCTGACCTTCGAC
>JAITMH010000162.1 GCA_031277445.1 Burkholderiales bacterium | reverse complement strand
GCTAGAAGTATGAACAGTACCGTCCCTCCAACCACGGGGGTCGGATGCCGGGCCGGGATCAAGTTCCACCGACCAGTTCACGCCATTACTCAGAGCGCCGTTTTGCGGCGGTGCGTCAGCGATGGTGGAAAGAGGAACGTTAACCGGAGCCGCGTTTGCCGTGAGCGGGGCCAGCAAACCGAACATCAGCGCCGCGACAAAGGTGGGAAGAAAAGGTGAGAGAACGCGCCGAACGGCAGAAAAACAAGTGAGAGAATAAGCCAGCTTAGAAGAAGGAGTGCTCGCTTTTGGCGGTGGCTTGTGCCACATAAATTTCCGAGAAAACATACAAAACTCCCATTTCGGTTTCAGGATTTTAGGGGAAGATAGAAACTTGGCAAAGACCTTGTTTTGCTTTAGGCGCCAAAGCAAGGCAATGTACCACGCGCACATATTAGCGCGGTATTTGGCAAAATAGACTTTCTCGCGAAAAAGTTCACACTTTTTTACAATTTGCGAAAAAAGATTTCTTGTGATGTGGTTTTCTTGCAATTTTTGGGGCGCGAGCGTCTCGCCCGCGATGCTTGCGAATCATCTCCTCAGCCTCGATCATCGCTATACGGGTTTCGGCATTCGGCGCTTTAAGCACACGGTTTTTGCCCCCATCCCAGCCTTCCCCCGCTTGCGGGGGAGGGGCAAGAGCGTCTGTGTTTTCGTGTGTTCGTCCAAACGAACGGGGTCTATTGTGTCTATTGTTGTAGTGGCCATGATAATTTCGCAACGATAGAAACAAAACCAAAACCGCCCGGTGTACTCTCGCTCTGATCCCTGATCCCTGACCTCTGATTCCTGCCGCCTACCCCAACAAAAACGCCCGCTGCGCTTCCCAGCCTTCCTGCGGGTGGCGCTTGAATCCGGTTTTTACAAAAAACTGCCAGCGCCCGGTCACGTAAGCGGTCAGCACGGCTGCGTGGGCGTTGATGTCGTGTCCTCGCGGCAACTGGTCGGCCAGTTGCGCGACGCGCAGCGATTGGCGAAGCGCCGCTTCGATTCGGTCGAAAAGCTGGTTGATCCGCTGTTGCAAACGTTCGTTTTCATGCACCAGCGCTTCGCCGGTCAACACGCGGGTCATCCCGGGATTTTTTTCGGCGAAACTGAGCAGCATCGAGACGATTTGCTCGGCCTGCGCACAGCCGTCCTCGCTGTCGGATTGAATTCTATTGATCAGGGAAAAAAGAGTGGTTTCGATAAATTCGATCAGCCCTTCGTACATCTGCGCTTTGCTGGCGAAGTGGCGGTACAGCGCTGCTTCGGAAACGTCGAGTTGCGCCGCCAGCGTTTTGGTGGTGATTTTTTCAGCGCACGGGTTTTCCAGCATGCTCGCCAGCGTTTGCAGAATTTGTGCGCGACGTTCTCCCTGTCGTCCTGCCATGGTTTTCCCCTTAGCGCCGTATTCCGTTCATGGGTCAGTTTTCCGCTTCCGAGTAAATCTTGGTCCCCACGCCGCTGTCGGTCAACAATTCCAGCAGTAGCGCGTGCGGCACGCGACCATCAATGATGTGTGCGCTTTTGACGCCGCGTTTGACGGCTTCCACCGTCGAGCCGATTTTGGGCAGCATGCCGCCGTGAATGGTGCCGTCTTCGAACAACGCCTCAACTTGCGTGGCGGTCAGTCCGGTCAGCAGATTGCCTTTTTGATCGAGCACGCCGGCAGTGTTGGTCATCATGATCAGTTTTTCCGCCTTCAACCGCTCGGCGAGTTTTCCCGCAACCAGATCGGCGTTGATGTTGTAGGCTTCTCCATTGGGACCCATGCCTATCGGCGCGACGACCGGCACAAAATTACGCGACACCAGCAGATCAATCAGTTCCGGCTCGATTTTTTCGATTTCGCCGACCAGCCCGATGTCCAAATCAAAGCCGCTCAGTTTGTCCTTAAGCTTCATTTTCCGCGCCCGGATCAGCTTTCCGTCCTGCCCGGTCAATCCGACGGCGCGACCTCCGTGACAGTGAATCAGCGAAACGATTTCCTGGTTCAATTCGCCGAGCACCATTTCGACGACGGTCATCACGCGCTCGTCGGTGATTCGCATCCCCTGCACGAACGCGCTTTCGATTTTCATTTTTTCGAGCAGTTCGCCGATTTGCGGCCCGCCGCCATGGACGATCACCGGGTTCATGCCGATCAGTTTCAGCATCACCACATCACGCGCAAAACCGGCTTTGAGCGCGGGATCGACCATCGCATTGCCGCCGTATTTGATCACGATCATGCTGCCGTGAAACCGTTGAATGTAGGGCAACGCCTCAGCAAGCACATCGGCTTTGAGGGCGGGAGAAAGCATTTCAGGCATCGTCATGGCCGTCACCGGCAAAAGGGGGAAAGAAAGCGACAGGAAACCCCTGTCATCGGAAGGTGATTGTACATCAGGTGTCAGGAATCAGGTATCGGGGAGCAGGAATCAGAATCATCTCCCGCAGGCAGAGAGGAAACCCCCGACCTCTGACCTCTGACCTCTGACCTCTGACACCTGATCCCTGCCCCCTGCCTACCGAACTTCCGACATCAGCCAGTCGCCAAACGCTTGCAGCTCCGGCATCTCCGAATACTGCGCGAGCCAGGTTTTCAGAGCCGCTTGCAGCGCCTGCGGTTGGTAGGGTGTCCCCGGCAACTGCGCGGCGAACGCTTCGAGCGGCGCCGGATTCAGGCTGTCGGTGAAAAGACGGGCGCGGTTGATGGCGCCTTTCTCGACATCGAAATACAATTCGACGCCGCCCCAATCGAAGCGGGTGTCGAAGGTGTGCATGAAGTCGGGCGTGTTCCCGAAATTCCACTCCCAACTTTTTTGTTTGGCGTAACGCTCGGCAAAGCCGGGAAGGTCGGGGAACACGCCGGGAGAAATATGCTCGGCGGCGCTTTCGTTGCCGTAATGCGCGAAAAAGGCTTGTGTCAGCGCGTCGCACAGTTTCGCGTGGTCGATGTCCGGCTTGAATTCGGAAAGGTTGGCGACACGCGAGCGGATGGAAGCGACGCCTTTCGCCTGAAGTTTTTTCGGGTCGGGATTCAGGTAGTCGGCAAGACGGGTCAGGTTGGCGTTCAACAACATGGTGCCATGATGAAAGCCGCGGTCATGCGTTTCGCGGTACGCCGAACCGGATATTTTGCGCGTGCCGTCGGCGGTCTGAACGACGAGATCATTGCGTCCCGAGGCTTCGGCGGCAATACCGAGCGTGTGCAGTGCGTTCAATAGTATCTGTGTCGATACCGCTTTGTCGTAGCCCGGCTTGCCCGCCATGAAGGTGAAGCAAGTGTTGCCGAGGTCGTGAAACACCGCGCCACCGCCGCTCTGCCGCCGCGCCAGCGTAACGCCGTCTTCCGCCATGCGTTGCGTATTGCATTCTTTCCATGGGTTTTGCGCACGGCCGATCACGACGGTGTTGTCGTTGCGCCAGAGAAAAAGCACGGCGCTGTCGGCGGCCATTTGCCGGAAAATGCCGTCTTCCACGGCCAGATTGAATAACGGGCAGTGTGAATCGGAGAACAGAAGACGTAAGCGCATATCAGAGGTCAGAGGTCAGGAATCGGGGATCAGAGTATCACGATCAGGAAAAAGTTCGTTGTCAATGCGCGACATTCGGGGGAGGGATCGCCGAAAAAATCCGATGCGAATGGCTTTTGTGACACCGCTAGGCGACAATGTGTGTTGACTGTTTTACGTCCCAAGGAAACTGTTATGCCTGTTTCAATACCTTTCCAACGCCGCTGGCTGGCTCTGGCGGTTGCTGCGTTATGCACGCCGGTCGTTTTCGCGCAAGCGCAACCGGAAGCTGCAACGCCGGAAACCTCTCAGGAAGACTTGCGTTATGTCGGCGCACCGTTTCGGATCAGCGGCGGCTACCAATCGGTGAATCAGTGGCGCGGCGAACTGCTTTATGTGTTCCGCGAAACCGACAATACGGCATGGATCGCCGACGGTTATGCGACAGCCCGTTCGGGCGCAGGCGCCCGGATGTCGTTCCACTGGCAGCCCGCCGACGACAAGAACGCTGCGGTGCGCAAACTTTTCGCCGGGTTTGATCAGAACCGCCACCATGACCGCAAGGTGACTTTGGGCGCCGGTCTGGAAAAGGAAAAGTGGTTCGGCTCACTGTACGGATCGGCGGGCGTCACCGGACGTCGGCAACTTGAAAACAGCTTCTTTTCATCGACGGAGACGATTTCCGGCACCGAGAACAATCACGACTGGTGGCAGGATGTCACCACGACGACGCTCACCAAAACGTTTGAGCGTGCTTATGACTGGGGGATCGGCGTTCGGGCAGGTAAGTTTTACGACAGCGTTGCGTTGCGCTGGTTCGGCGGTGTTGACTACGAATGGGGGAAACAGTCCACCAGCCAGATCACCGGCACGCTCGGAATCGAAAAATTTTTCGTCGGCACACCGCACAGCGTCGCGCTGGTCGGCGAGGTTTACCACAAGCGCGGCGATCATGAAATCGACAAGAACGATCAGCGCGTCATGCTGATGTACCGCTTCTCGTTCGGCGGCCCGATTTACCGTCCGGCCAAACAATACCGCGATGTGCAAGTCGAAGCACCGGCAGTCGCAACAACAAGCACGACAGCGCAACCACAACCGCAACCGGTAGCGCAACCGGAAAAACGCATCGTCAAAACAACGGCGACGGCAGCTTCGGACGTGTTCTTCAAATTCGACAGCGCACAACTGCAACCGATGGCAAGCTACGCGCTGAACTCGGTCGTTGCCCGCCTCAAAACGAGCGATATCGAAGGCAACATTTACATCACCGGCCACACCTGCAACATCGGTTCGGCGGATTACAACCAGAGCCTCTCCGAGCGTCGCGCCCATTCCGTGTTCCAGTATCTGGTGAGCAAGGGGATTGACGCCGACAAGATGATCGCCGAAGGCAAGGGCTTGCATGAGCCGCGCTATCCGAACGACAAAGAAGGCAGGCCGAAAAACCGCCGCGTCGATATCGAATACATCACGCTTGAAGACAAGACCGTGACCGAAGCGCCTGCGGCGACAACAACCCCGCCGCCGGTAGCGACAACCACTGCCGAGCCGCAGATCGAATGGCGTCGTGAAGAAATCGCGTCCGAACCGACCTGGGTGCGGCGAGCGCTGCGCAGCCCGTCAGAGTACAAACAGACGGTTGACGTTTACCGCACGAAGGAAGTCACGACAACGGTGGAAGAGGGCGAAAGAATCGTCGCCAACGAGCCGCCGGTCGCTGTTGACGATTACGCCGTGGCCGGTTACAACCAGCCGGTGGATATCGACGTACTCGCCAACGACTACGATCCTGATGGCGACACACTCACGATTGTCTCTTTCACCTCGCCGCGCCATGGCACGATAACGCAAAACGGAAACATTCTGACCTATAAATGCCACGGCAACTACATCGGCTTCGATTCGTTCCAATATACGATTACCGATGGTTATGGCGGCTACGCGACCGCGACAGTGACCGTGTATGCGGATCCCTGATCGGGAATCAGAATACGCGAAGATGTAGGGGCGGGTTTCAAACCCGCCCTGTTTTTTTACCGCAAAGAACGCAAAGAAATTCTCACGCGGAGACACGGAGCGCGCGGAAGCTCCCTCCCCTTCAAGAACCTGCCCCCGAAGTGATTTTGATCGGGGGGCTGGGTGGGGATGGGGTTGTCTGGATTGCTTCGCTTCGCTCGCAATGACGCCGGTTTTTTCTTTGCGCTCTTTGCGGTTAACTTTTTTTGGATTCTGCGACTTCGCGCAGAATGACGGCTATTTTTCTTCGTGGTTTTCGTGTCTTTCGTGGTTAAAAGCTTTTTTCTCCGC
>JAITMH010000135.1 GCA_031277445.1 Burkholderiales bacterium | reverse complement strand
GATACTGTCCGATCTTGTTTCGGAGAATGAGTGGCTGGCGCAAGGATCTACGACACGGGCTTTGAAGCCCAAGGGGCGGCACCGCGTCCAGCCACTCTGTCTTGAGTGCCCTCAAGACGAAATCGTAATACAAGGGGAGGCAATCTGCCTCCCGTTTTCGTGTGGATTCTGCGTCCTGCGACTTCGCGCAGGATGACGGAGATCTGATCTGATATGTGACGCACCGATGGCGCTGTTTGGGAATGCGCCTTTTCTGGATTGCTTCGTCGCTTTCGCTCCTCGCAATGACGCCGATTTTTTCTTTGCACTCTATGCGTTCTTTGCGGTTAAATTATGTTTTTGGGTTCCCGGATGGCGCTTCGCTTATCCGGGCTACTCGCTTGTGGGAGAGAATGAAAAGTGTATGCGCTTGAACCGAAAACGCTCTCTTTGATGAAAAAGCCCTTTGCACAAAAAAACGGGGGCAAAGCCCCCGTTTTTACACCAAAAAAACAACTCATTAAGGCGTGATGACACGTTCCATCTTGTGATTCAAGCGACCAGCATAGTTTGCATTGACCTTTCCACTCGGGCCGTCAAGCGCGCCATTGTTGAACACCTGAGCCGCAAAACCAATCGTCGGCAAACCCGAGTAAACGACGTTTGCGGTGGCTGGAATGGCGACAGGACCGGTATAGGCGTCATAGATCACCGTTTGCGTTCCATTACCCGCCCCTTCAACCGGCGTAAACAACTCATGAATACCTGACGTACCTTGAAGGAAGCTCAGCTTGCCCCACCCATTCAGATGCGTGTCCGGAAGGTTGAACGACATTGCATTCGTCGAACCAAAGATCGGCTTGTTAAAGGTGATTACGTTCGCTTCCCAGCAAATGCCGATGGTGCTGGTTGGCGGACGCGGCGAAACATCTTCTGCCGCAGCCTCCTGACCAAGCTCTTCACGGTCAAAATAGTGGAATCCAACATCATCACAAGCACCACCCAGCCCGAAATCTTCCTGGAACAGGGTGATCACGGGGATAAGCCTGTTTACATTATCTCTGGCGTCTCTGTCATAGAAAAAGCGCTTGGTCGGCATGGTTATAACCCAGTCCGTATCGGCGTCCGCGCCCCCTTTTCTGACAAACTCGTTCATGACGTTCGCGTGCATCAGCACCGCAGACACCGCCGTCGCGCCATCGAGACCGTTCGTTTCCCCATTAGCGCCGATATCATCCCAGTCGGTGTAATAGGTATAAGAACCATTGACAACAACCGACATTGGCTCAGCGCTATTCAGGTTCGGGAACAGGGAACCCGTAGCCGTAATGGCTTTCACAGAGCGAAAATCATCCAAGGCTACCGGATCGTACGCGATGTCAAGACCGGCCTTCGGAGCGATAAGCGTCATCGAACCAAAGAGACCGCCCGACGGAGGCAACCAGCCTGTATCGGCGTTATTGACCAAAGACGCATGACCGCAATTCCACGACGCATGACGGTGCGTGAAATAGACGGTAGGCGTTTCGTCGGCTTCAGACGACGCCATTTCGATAACTTCGGCGTAACCTTCTCTGGTACGGTCAAGAGAGGTATCTTCGAAATCGGCGTTGGGGCCGATATACTCATAGTTACGGAACTTGCCCAGCGAATTGAGGTTTACCGGACGCGTACAACTCGTGTCCCCCGTTAGCAGGAAGGCACCGTCTGCATCCTGGGAGATGGCCGCCGTCCACACGTCATACGGAGACAGGTACAGGTTAAAGTCGAGAACTTCGCGGCTGTTCTTACCTTCAAGGAAACGAACCTTGACCGCCTTACCGTCACCCGTAGAGTTAACCACCGAGAACAGCGAGTCAAACGACGCGCCTTCCACATGGTCACGAACCGTATAGTACGGATAGATCAGAACCTGCCCCAAACCATCGGGATTGACATTAACCGCTTGCGCGGCGCCTGCCAAACCCAGCGCACTTGCGCTAACAAGTGCGGTAACCAAAAATTTCTTTTTGAATGTCTTCATAGTAAAAAAACTCCTTGAGTTTTGTTTAAAGTGATCACTTTAAAAGTCCAACAGCGGATTAATGATAGTACAACTTGAGTTCTTTAGAAAGCCCCCCCGAAAAAAGCGCGCTTTCTTTTGCGAAAATTGCGCGATTACAACACCAGATTGTTCAGCAGGGAAACCCCTGTATTTCTTCCCTCCCCCACGCGCAAGACCACGAGCCTGAAGGAAAAAATGGGAAAAACCGCCACCGCCAGGAATTGCTTTGTCATTTTTGAAAAAAGCCTTTTCTGCCGTCTGTTTTCCCGGCATGCACACCCTCCCTTTGCGGACAAGATGACGCCGCCTGCGTAAAAACTCGGCTAAGCGGCTAATTATTGGGGGAAAACGTATTTTGCCGTGCCATCTTCTATCACCCAAAAATCTTTGCCGCCAGAGCGAATGCCTTGCATCTTCGGGTGATCATAGGTCAGGAAACCCTGTAACGTACACATACTCTCTTCACATGTAACTTTATCGGCCTCAAACGCCCTGAATCTAACGCTCCTTGACTTAAGGGCAAAATCTATCTTCGAGAGCACCACCTGTGAGCCGGAACTCAGGTAACTGTACGCTTTCTCCCAGTCCCCCGCGATCCGCGCATCCCAGAATTCCTTGCTGCGCCGCATGACCATTTCTTCTTTGGTTTCGTCCGCAACCGTTTGTTTTTGATCGGTTTCTTTGACCGGAGCCGTATTGCAGGCCGCCAGTGAAAAAAGCAAAAGAGAGGCCAAAAGAGGGGTAAGTAATACGTGTGATTTTGTCATGATTCACTTTTTCCTGTTCCAAGAGGGCGAAGGATAATCAGCGGCTCTTGTCCCGTCAATAGTTTTTGCCCGCTGTTTAATAACTAATTCTATCGCCGCACCATCCCAACCCCGCCTTCGCGGGGAAAGGGGGTTTATTCGGTGGATTGCGCTTCGCTTATCCACCCTACGCCAAAATCACCACGCCCTGCTTGTGGGGCGGCAATCCCCGCTACCGCATGGATTCTGCGTCCTGCGACTACGCGCAGGATGACGCGCTTCGCTACGCGCAGAATGACGGAGTTCTGATTCCTGATTCCTGATATCTGACCTCTGACACCCCCATCCCAGCCCCCGATCAAAAGCGCTTCGGGGGCAGGCTCTTCCCCCGCAAGCGGGGGAAGGAGCTTACCTTTGCCACAGATTACCGCTTGTCGGTCAACCTTCCCCTCAAGCGGGGAAGGAATACGAGTAGCGCGGGGGCTAGGGCAAGATCAAGGCCGTTTACTGGTCTTCGCTTTCTTCTTCGTGCATCTCGTCCAGTTCTTCCAGAAGAATTTCTCGGCGCAGCAGATCAGTCGGAAGCGCCTTGCTGTCCTGTAAAAGTCCTTCCAGATTGTCCATCCGGTGACGCAAATCTTGAATAACGGCGCGGCGATCCTCGTCGTTATCAACTACGCGCGGTGTCAGAAAGATTATCAGTTCGGTACGCGCACTCGTCCACGATTGCTCTCCAAACAGCGCCCCAAGCACAGGAACCCTCGACAGGAATGGAACCCCGTCAGTGCCAGACGTCTTGTCGTCACGAATCAAGCCGCCAATTACCATTGTGCTGCCGGAAGGCACCATCAACTGCGAAGATACATTCCGGCTCATCAACGCCGGCGCTGATCCGTCACTAGGCGGTGGACCTGAAAGGGCGCTGAACTCAATGTCAGCTTCCATGCTAACGTTGCCGCCATCGTTGATGCGTGGCTTGACTCTTACGGTCACGCCCGGAGTGGCGTACCTCCAGTCTTCTGACCGATAATCGCTTACCCCTCCACTAAACGAAGTGACTCTGTACGGTATCTGCTGAGTGATCGAAATGGTCGCTTCCTGATTGTCCAGCGCTGCGATATGCGGATTGGCCACCAAATTGACGTTATTCGTGCCGTCTGTCGCCGTAAGGAACGCATTAAACTGTGAACGGTTGAGGATCAGGCTGAACCCGCCGCTAAGGTCAAAAGGCGGCGAGTCCGTTCCTCCAAAGGTGTTGCCACTGTTGCTGGTAAACCACCATTTGGTGCCAAATTTCATCGAGTCGGAAAGCGTCACCTCCGCCATCGTCACTTCAATCACGACTTGCCGTTGCGGCACGTCGAGTTGTTTCAGCGCCTGTTCGACCAGCGTGTATTCGGACGGTGTCGCCACGATCAGGATCGCGTTGTTGTCTTCGTCGGCAACGACTTGAATGTCTTGCGCGATTCCCATGCCGCCTGCCGCGCCGGGCATGCCGGGACGCGCAACCATTCCCGGACGTGCCGCTATCTGCGCCTGCTGTTGCCGCAAGGCGGCTGTCGTTTGCGTTTGTTGCTGCTGCTGCCGCGCTCCGGTGGTGGTCGTGGGTGTACGCGCCGCGCCCGTTCCCGCAGCGCCGGTGCGCGCTCCTCCCATGGTCACGCCAGTCGTTCCCGGCGCGGTGGTCGCCGGTTGTATCCGCGTAGGCCCTGTGTTTTTGCCGGTAAACGCTTGTTGGAGCAACGGCGCCAGTCTGTCGGCGCGTGCGTATTTGAGCGCATACACGTAAAGCCTCGGGGTTTCCATGTTGTCTTCTTCGTCGAAGCGCTCAATCCATTTTTTCACTTCGTCCAACTGATCCGGTTGCGGCGTGACGACCAATAACATGTTCATCCGCTCAATCGGGATGAATTTCATCGCACCAAGCATCAGCCCCATACCGCTGTCGCCGCCAATCGCACTCTGAAGGTCTTGCGACAGGTTTTTCACGTCAACATTTTTCAGTTTGAAAAGGCCGACCGACATTCCCGACATCCAGTCGATGTCGAACATTTCGATGGTGTCGAGCAGATGGCGCAGTTCAAGTTCGGTGCCGGAAAGAATCATCAGGTTGCGCACGTCGTCGGTGCGCGTGGCCTGCGCGTCTTTGGCGAACGGCTCCAGAATTTTCAGCATTTCCTTGGCGCTCACGTAGCGCAACGGCACGATTTGTACTGAAAAGCCTTTCGGCAGCGGGCGCTGTGAGCTGCCCAACTGCGGCGTCACGCTGCCTTTGAAGCCGACGGCAGCGGGAAGAATTTTGTAAATGCCTTCTTCTTTGGTCATCGTTGCGTTGTTCATGCGCAACAGGGTTTCGAGGGTGGCGTACAAGGACTCGCGGGGGATGCCGGACGAGGTGCGGATGGTCACTTGCCCGTTGACGGTCGGATCAATGAGGTAGGCTTCGCCAAGGATGTCGCCGAGGATGTTGCGGATCACTTCGCGCAAATCCGCCGCTTCGAAATTCAGTACGATGTTGCCGCCGCTTCTGGCTGACGGCGCCGCCGGAGGGGGCGCGGACGGCGTGGACGCCGCCGCTCTGCGGCTGGCGGTTGTTGGGGGTGTGGCAGGCGTTTCCGCCGGTGCAGCGCTGCTGTCAGTCGGAGCAGGTTGTGTTGTTGTGGCAGGCGCAGGGGTTGGCTGCGCGGCGCTGCTGTCGGCTGGGGACGCAGGCGCAGCAGGTTGTGCGGCGCTGCGGCTTCTTCTGGTTGTCGGTGTTCTCTGTGGCGTCGCATCGGTTTCGCTCTTGGCTTCCGACGCCGGTGTTGCGGCAGGCGACGTAGCGCTGTCCGCCGAAGGCGCAGGTGTCGCTGCGGCAAGCTGCGCGGCAGTTTGTGCGGCGCGGCGGTCTCTTCTGGTTGTCGGTGTTCTCTGTGGCGTCGCGCCGGTTTCGCTCTGGGCTTCCGGGGACGGTGTCATCGGTGCGGCAGCCGCAGGCGGCGATGTTGGCGCGGCGCTCCTGTCCGGAGGTGTCACGGTAACGGGTGGCACGGATTCCCAAGGCGTCTGTCCCTTGACCATGACGCCGCTGCCTTTGAAGACTTTGATCCGGTCATCGTCTTCGGAACCCGTTTTAACGCGATCCACTGTTTCCGCCAACGCCTGCGAATACGGCACTCCGCTACTCTTGATCACTTCCGCCGTACCGGCATCGACTTCGACCGGCGCGTCTTTGCTGGCAGGCACACAGGAAGTCAACATGAAAACCAGTACCGTCAAAAAACCCGCGCTTGAAACATGTCGCTTCAATGGCTCAAAAATCATCCGATTTTCCTTATAAAAACGTTTCATTGCCCTGCTCTATTTTCTCTTGCCGCTCTGCGGCGCTCTCGTGCGGTTCCAGCGGCTTCTCCTGTAGCTGCCTGCCCGGGTTGCTGCGCCTGTCCGGGCGGAGGCGCTGCTTCTGCCGCCGCGCCCTGGGGAGTTGTCCTGCCCACCGGCTGTCTCACGGCAGGGGGCTGACCCAACTGCGCCGGCTGTTGCTGTGCCTGCTGTTGCGGCAATGCCGCCGGTGTCACGGCTCCTTTCGGGCCTGCCGCCACTTTCAGCAGCAATTCTTCCTCTTGTCCGCCCGCCGTCAGCACAACTTTGTCGGCGGTAATCACGGCAACATTCATGCCTTCGACGGTATCGCCGACCCGCACGGTTTTCGGTTTATTGTCCTTGGCGTTACGCAGAAACGCAATACGGGTCTGTCCCTGAATCGCTGTTCCCGATAAAACGAACAAGCCTCGTTCAACTCTGCTTGGCTCTGCTTCAACGGCGTCCGGCGGCGGCGCGGGACGGCGCGTCGGCACGAACAGCGGTCGCTCGACGGTTTCCCTGCGCTCATGCAGTTCGCTTATTTTAAACTCCGGCAACAGCGTGATTTCCAGCGGGTTGGCGGCAGCAACAGGCTCCGGCGACTGCTGGCGCATTTTCCGCCCCCGATCCACTTCCCAGCCCAGCGTGATCAGCAGCAACAACACCAACACGCCGCCGACAATGGTCAATGTCCGCAGGCTCATGACGCGCCCCCGTTGTTTTCACTGCTCCGGTAAGCCCAGCCCGATACTTCGATTTGCGCGTTGATCTCCGGCTCCAACCCGGGCGCCGGTTTGAAGTTGCGATTGACGTTCACCGGACGCAGGGTCATGCCGTCGATGATCAGGTACGGCTTTTGTGATTCCAGCGTCTGAATCGCTTTTTGCAGATTCTCGGTCGTCGCAAAGAAATGGATGCTGACGCCGATTTTGTAAAATTCGCCCTCTTCTTTCGGCGCGACATTCTGGCTGGTGGTGACCCGCCCACCGTTGCGCTCAATCCCCGCCCGCACCAGTTCCTGCAACTCGGCACCGGCCAGGTTGGAGGCGGTGTTCTTGAGGAAAAAAAGGCGACCTTCGCGTTGTCTGACTTCATCAAGCGCGAACTCGACTTGCGGCTTTTGCGCGATCATGCGCTGATAACGCTCCAGCAAGTCTTGCTGCTGGGCAATGGCCTTGTCGTAGCGGTGGTGCAATTTCAGCGTCGGCACGGCGAACGCGGCAGCGATGCCAGCAAGCACCAGAACGAACAGCAAGGCGGCGAGGCTGCGCGACTGCCAGGGTTTCATTCTGTTCATTCGCTCTCCTCCACTGCTTCATGCGGCGCATGTTCTTCTTCCATCCCTTCGCCGTAATCCATCATTTCAGCCACCGGCTCCTCCAAAGGCGCAGGCATTTCTTCAGAAGGCGCGGGCGCCGCCGCAGACGCCGCTTGCGCTCTTGCTGCTCTCCTCGCCGCCGCCGATGTTGCCGTTCTCGGCGCAGGCGCAGGCGCAGCCGATGGCATGGGCAATGGCACAGGCTCAATGACAGGTTGCGCCGGAGCAATGTCAGGAACGAACTCCGGCTCCGACACAAGCTCGGGCAGCGGCACAACCGGAATGGGCAGCGGGGTTGGCAACGCCACCGGAGGAGGAGGCGCTTTTTCTGTCGCCACGACAACCCGCTCAGGCAGCGGCAACGGCTTGATCTGGGCGCCGATGTCGAAGATTTCTCCTCCGACGCCTTGAATCGTGGTAATCGGCGAACGCGGCGCCGCCTGCGTGACCAGTCCGGATTCCTCAAGCAGCGTCACCAGACGGCTGGCGGA
>JAITMH010000115.1 GCA_031277445.1 Burkholderiales bacterium | reverse complement strand
TTTCGCTAAAGCAACACTTGGGCGAGCGAAGTTTATTTTCTTTTAAATCAAAGGCTAACCGTCTTTTATCATCAAATTTGTATGAAAAAAACCTGTTTTTCGATGCTTTCACTTCTTGTTCTGTCTTGAATTGGAGACAGGAAAAATTATTTAAAATCATGCGGCTACGGGTTATGTCGCCAAATCTGTCTCTTTTTGGAGACAAAACAGATGAAGAAAATTTTTCTTCTCAAGAAAAAACCAGCCTGACGGATTTCTAACCCTTTGAAAACAAAAAGCAATTTTAACTAAATTGCTTTTGGCACGATTCCTGCATCCAGTATTAGTTACCACTTGGTGGACGAATTTTTGCTTGGGTGCGGTTGACTGCGCCACAGCGGTGGTGTCAGCATAGCATGAACAAAATGTTGCGCAGACGCCAAACGTCATCCTGAGACAGGAATGGAAGTTTCTCTCTCTATGGAAAAAACCCCCTTTGGCCCACCTCCTCCTGGTGGGCTTTCTTTTTTTGGGGGGGGCTGAAAACCCATTCTTGCTATCCCGTCCCCACCCCACCCTCTGAGGTTATCCGTCTCAAAAATGCGTCGGGATCATTTCATCATGGGAGATGCCCAAGGAAGCAAGGGAGAGAGGTTTCAGGTGTGGCATAATCGGGAAAGCGAAAAATCCTCTCGGTTTTGCCGGAGAAGTGACTATGCCCTCATTCTCGCGCCAACTTGTTGCACAGATTAACTTGGCCGCATTGCGCCACAACCTTGATTGTGTTCGTCAGTGCGCTCAGGGTGCGCAAATCATGGCCGTCGTCAAAGCGGATGCCTATGGGCATGGGCTGTTTCGGACGTTCCCGGCGCTTAGCGAAGCGGAAGGGCTGGCGCTGATGGAACTGGACGCCGCTATTGCATTACGAAGACAACATTACACGCGGCGTCTGTTGCTCCTTGAAGGTTTTTTCTCCGAAGAGGAGTTGCGCGAAATCTCCCACCATCGAATCGCGGCGGTGGTGCACCATCCTGAGCAGGTGGCGATTCTTGAACGAACCAAGTTGAAGCGCTCTCTGGAAGTTTTTCTGAAGGTCAATACCGGAATGAACCGCTTGGGCGTGAAGCCTGACGACGTTGCCGGATTGTGCGAGCGCTTGAACGCTTCTCCGGCGGTTGCGGCGCTGCGTTTGATGACGCATCTGGGACAGGCGGAAACCCGTGCGGGCGCAGAAGCGCCGCTGGCGATTTTCAAGGAAGCGTGTCGTGGGCTGCCGTATCCGCGGTCGATTGCCAATTCGGCGGGCGTGTTGCGTTTCGGTGATGTCGGCGGCGATATCGTGCGCCCGGGCTTGATGCTTTACGGTGTGTCGCCGCTACCGGATCAAACGGCAGATTCGCTGGATCTGCGTCCCGTGATGTCGCTGCGTTCGGAATTGATTGCCGTGCAGGACGTGGCCGCCGGTCAATACGTCGGATACAGCGATGTTTTTCGGACGACGCATCCCACGCGTATCGGCGTTGTGGCTTGCGGCTATGCGGACGGTTATCCGGTGACGGCGCGCAACGGTACGCCGGTGCGCGTCGCGGGAAAACAGGCAACGCTCGCCGGACGGGTGTCGATGGACATGATTACCGTTGACATCACCGATATTCCCGAAGCGCGTGTCGGCAGTCCGGTGCTGCTGTGGGGCGACGATTTGCCGGTTGAAGAAGTGGCGCGCTGGTCCGGTTCGATTCCCTATCAACTGCTGTGTGGCGTCACGCGGCGCGTGCGTTTTGTGACGACGGAAGTTGGCCGGATCGACTTTGAGTTATAGTGAACCGCATCAACCTTTATACTTCGTTGGCTTCGCCTTGCCGCCCCGTCTAAAAATGGATGCGGTTTACTATGTAACAATGGCCGGAAAAACCAGAAAATTTCAAAAAACAATTAAGGAGTGGATGTGTATATCGTAGTCACGGGCGCAGCGGGATTTGTCGGCGCCAATCTGGTTAAAGCGCTGAATGCGCGTGGCGAAACCCGAATTATTGCGGTCGATCATCTGGCGCACGCCGACAAATTCAAGAATCTGGTTGATTGCGACATCGCCGAATACTTCGACCGCGACGAATTTCTTGATCGTCTTGAGCAAGGCGATTTCGATGACGACATCAGCGCGGTTCTGCATCAGGGAGCGTGTTCGGACACGATGGAAACCGACGGACGTTACATGATGCGCAACAATTACCGGTATTCGATGGCGCTGCTTGAGCATTGTCAGAACAACGACGTTCCGCTGATTTATGCTTCAAGCGCGTCCGTTTACGGCGCGGGCAAAACGTTCGCGGAAGACCGCGCTCACGAAGCGCCGTTGAATGTTTACGGATACTCAAAATTTCTTTTCGATCAAGCGGTGCGGCGTGTCTTGCCCGAACAAACAGCGCCGATCGTCGGCTTGCGTTACTTCAATGTTTACGGCCTGCGTGAACAGCACAAAGGTCGCATGGCATCGGTGGCCTGGCACTTCTTCAACCAGTACCAACAAGACGGAAAAATAAAATTGTTTGAAGGGTCGGACGGCTACGCGGCGGGTGAGCAACAGCGTGATTTCGTGTCGGTCGAAGATGTGGTGAAAGTCAATCTGTATTTCCTCGACCGTCCGCAACACTCGGGAATTTTCAATCTCGGCACAGGTCGCGCCGAGAGCTTTAACGCCGTGGCGCTGGCGACACTGAACGCGCTTGCGAAACGTGACGGGAAGGCAGTGCGCAGTTTGAAAGAATGGGTGGCGGAAGGCGCGATCGCGTATGTGCCGTTTCCGCCGCAACTGGTGGGCAAATATCAGAGCTATACCCAGGCCGATCTGACAAAATTGCGGAAAGCCGGATACGGGGAAACCATGTTCGACGTGGCGACCGGCGTGGCGCGTTACGTCGAAACGTTGACGAACGTGGAATAATAAACACAGGATGAACAAAGGGGTATTTTGAAGTTACCTATTTCTTGTTTTACAAGAACCAAAGCATTATCCTTTCTTCAAACAACAACGGCGAATAACTATTTCGCCGTTGTTGTTTTTGGGTGGCCGAAGGGGGAAATGGAAGCCGGATGCCCGGCGTGATTTGTTGTTTTCTTGATTTAACAGAAAGGGTTTCACCATGAAGAAGTGGATTCTCAGTGTTGTTTTCGCGCTGTTCTCATTGACCGCTTTTGCCGCCGTCGATATCAACACAGCCACCAAGGACGAATTGCAAACGCTGTCCGGTATCGGGCCGGAAAAAGCCCAGGCCATTATCGACTACCGCGCCCAACACGGGCCGTTCAAAACCGTCGATGATTTACAGGGCGTCAAGGGAATCGGCGAGAAAACGCTTGAGAAACTGGGCGACAGCGTTACGGTTTCCGGCGGCACCAAAGGGACGGCAAAGAAAGAATCCCAGCCCCGCGCCGATACAGCCAGAAGCACGTCCAAAGAAGAAAAGAAAAAATAATTCCTTTATAGGGAAAAGCCCCTCTCTCGCTTGCGGGAGAGGGTTGTCAGGCATCAGAGGTCAGGGATCAGAAAAGCGCGGGCGGCAGATTGCCGCTCCTACGCCAGAATCGCCACGCCCTGCCCGTAGGGGAAGCAATCTGCTTCCCGTTTTCGTATGGATTCTGCGACTTCGCGCAGAATGACAGTTATTTTTCTTCGTGATTGTCGTGGTTGAAGGTTTTCTCCGCGTTCTTCGCGCCTCCGCGTGCGGTGATGCTTTTCTGATACCTGATTCCTGACCTCTGATACCTGCCCCCGGCCCTCAGCGCAACGCAACGATGTGTTGATAAACCATTTGCGGTGTCAATTCGCGCATACATTCGAAGTGTTTGCGCGGGCATTCGCGTTTGAAGCAGGGGCTGCATTCGATGTCGATGTTGGCGATGCGGGCGTAGGGCGATAGCGGCGGCGTATAGGCCGGTGACGAGGAACCGAACAACGCCACCAGCGGAACGCCCAACGCAGCGGCGATGTGCATCAGCCCTGAATCGTTGCTGACAACGACGCGAGCGGTGGCGATGAGATCAATGGCGGTGCCTAAATCGGTATGGCCAACAAGATCGTGCAATTGGGAGGGCGGCGCGTCGTCCGTCTGCGTTGCTGAACGAACGGCGGCGACGATTTGGTCGGTGATCGGTCGATCCTTTGGCGATCCGACAAGCCAGACAACAAAACCTTCGTGAATCAACCGCCGCGCCAGTTCGGCGAAATACGCTGGCGGCCAGCGTTTGGCCGAACCGTATTCTGCGCCGGGGCAAAAGACGGCCACCGGCGCCGGACTGATAGAAAGGTGCAACGCATCGAGTGCGGCGCGTTGGGCGTCTTTTTGCGGCACCAATACCGGCATCGGCGTCCTGATTTTGTCCGGCGCAGTGCCGACAGGATAGGTGAGCGCCGCAAAGCGATCGACAAGTCGCGGAAAGATTTTTGGAAGCAATGTCCGGCGGTCGTTCAGCAATTTGAAACGCGCTTCGCCGGTGTAGCCGATTCGTTGCGGAATGCGAGCGAAGTACGGAATGAGCGCCGATTTCCAACTGTTGGGCAATACGAAGGCGTGGGTGTAGCCGGTGACGGCGAGGCTTTGCGCCAGTTTTTTGCGTTGACCCCAATTAAGCGGGCCGTGCAACAGCGGATTTTCGATGACGCGATGGATGTAACGCATGCGCGCATATACCGGCGCGCACCAAGCGGGCACGAAAACATCAATGACGCCACGCGGATAACGCTCTTTTAACAACACGGTCAGCGGTTCCGCCAGCACCGCGTCGCCAACCCAGGACGGAGCGATGATCAAAATGCGCGGTTCGAGCGAGGACATGGGGGAATCAGGCGTCACAGAGGACTTCCGTTAATGTTCTCGCTTGCTGAAAACGCGGCTTGAGTCGTCGTCAAACATGAGTCAGCCAAGCAGCTTTCGATGGATCGCGGCCATGCACAATATCGAAAAAGCGTGTTTGCAGTTTTTCGGTGATCGGGCCACGGCGACCGATACCAATTTGACGAAGATCGAGTTCGCGGATTGGCGTGACCTCGGCGGCGGTTCCGGTGAAGAACGCTTCATCGGCGCAATAAACTTCGTCACGGGTGATGCGGCGCTCTTTCACTTCGAGACCCATTTCGCGGGCAAGCTGGATGATCGTATCGCGGGTGATGCCGTTCAAAGCGCCGGACGACAGATCGGGCGTGTGCAGTACGCCGTTGATGACGATGAAAAGGTTTTCGCCCGGGCCTTCGGAAACGAAACCGGCGGGGTCAAGCAACAGCGCCTCGTCGTAACCTTCGGCGGCGACTTCCTGATTGGCGAGAATCGAATTGAGATAATTGGCGCAAGCCTTGGCGCCTGCCATGTGAATGTTGACGTGGTGGCGGGTGAACGAACTGGTCTTGACGCGAATGCCTTTCGCCATTCCTTCTTCGCCGAGGTACGAACCCCATGCCCAGGCGGCGACGATCACATGCACCGGATTGGAAGTGGCGGCAAGACCCATCGCATTCGCGCCGTAAAACGCCAACGGGCGAATGTAGCCGGACATCAATTTGTTGTCGCGGATTGCGGCAAGGTGCGCCGCGTCGATCTCGTCTTTGGTAAACGGGATTTTCATGTTGAAAATGTGCGCCGACCGGAAAAGGCGGTCGGTGTGATCGCGCAAACGGAAAATGGCCGGACCTTTCGGCGTTTCATAGCAACGCACGCCCTCAAAAACGCCCATCCCGTAGTGCAGCGTGTGCGTGAGCACATGCGTCGTGGCCTCGCGCCAGGGCACCATTTTTCCGTCGTACCAAATCCAACCATCGCGGTCTGCCATCGCCATAGACATATTGTTCTCCTTGGGGTGAATAAAGGATTTTAACGGAAGCGGGGGGACATCGAAAGAGTTTATTTTCACTCAAAGGAGAGTGTCAAGCGTTTGCCCATTGCGGCGGCGGCTCGCTCAAGTTGCCTAAGGGTTGGGTTTGCGTTCGGACGCTCCAGCCGTTGAGCAGCAGGCCAGGAGGTATTGAGAAGCCGCGCCATATCGGACAGCGTTTTGCCCTGCAATTCGCGGATTTGTCTAAGCGCAACCGCCGCTTGCACGGAGGCGTAAGGGGTTATCCACTCCCCGCCGATTGTGTCCGTCGGTTGCGGCAATGCCTCACTTTGTTCCATGCGTACGTCAAGACAAAGTCCCAACACTTCTGTTGCGTTAAAAAGGGCTTCCTCCCGGCTATCGCCTTCGGTAATGGCCTCCGGAATATCGGGAAAAGTGACCGTAAAACCGCCTTCTTCCTGTGGCTCAAGAATTGCCTGGTATCTGATTTCGTTCATGATAGCTTCACCCCTGATTGTTTTTCAATGTTTTTTAACGTACCTTTTTTCAAGTCCGTAGTACCATGTACGGGCACCGTTACCCGTAAAGTTCCGTTGGCCAGAATGTGATGGCTGCCTGAAACGCGTAGCAACTCAAATCCATGTGCTTCCAATCGTTTGATAGCTTGTTTCCCATTCATAACTCCTATTATATACCACAAAAAATATATCTGCAAGCGTATGGGATTGGCGCCGCATCATGAAAAAGGAAAACATGAACCACCCAACATCAGCAACCTCCCCGCGCATCGTCGTTTTAACCGGTGCCGGAATTTCTGCCGAATCGGGCATTCGCACCTTCCGTGCAGCGGACGGACTGTGGGAAGACCATCGCATTGAAGATGTCGCGTCTCCCGAGGGATTCGCACGCGATCCGGAGCTGGTGCTGCGTTTTTATAACCAGCGACGACGGCAACTGCACGATCCGGCGATCCAACCCAACGCGGCTCATCACGCGCTTGCGCGACTTGAAGAAGCGTTTGGCGAACGATTTTTGCTTGTCACCCAGAATGTTGACAACCTGCATGAACGCGCAGGCAGCAAGCGCGTCATCCACATGCACGGCGAAATGCTGAAGGCGCGCTGCGTGCGTTCCGGGCAAATTGTCGAATGGCAAGGCGATTTGACCTCGGAAGACCGCTGCACCTGCTGCGCGTCGCCGTCGCCATTGCGACCGCACATCGTCTGGTTCGGGGAAATGCCGCTTGAAATGGATCGCATC